>NZ_JBEXHP010000080.1:23357-28405 GCF_040607895.1 Micromonospora sp. NPDC005220 | reverse complement strand
GCGCCCGCGCCCCCCGCCCGGGCCCATAGCGGGTGCGGCCCCCGGGGGGGGCCGGGGGGCCCTGGCGGGGATCCGGACCACCGCCGTCGCGGGTGACGCCGGGAGGATGGGCGCTCGTCAGCCGACGGCGGCCAGGTCGGTGAGCCGGGCCAGCGAGTCCTCCAGGTCGGCGCCGACCCGACGCAGTCCGAGGCGCAGCAGGGCCGCCTTGACCGGGCCGGCCGGCCAGCGGACCACGATGAGGCGCACGATGGTCCCGCCCTCCTCGTCGTCGCTGGTGAGCTGGACGTAGATCTCGGTGCGCGCCTCCGCACGAGCACCGGCGCCCTTGGCCCGTTCCCGCCAGCCGATCAGCGTCGGCTCCTGGTAGGCGATCACCTCGGCCTCATGCGCCGAGCCGCGCCCCGCCTGGACCAGTTGTCGCCGTCCGAAGCCCTCTCCTGAGAGCACTTCGGCCGCGCGGACCCCGGCCAGCCAGGCCGGCAACTGCTCGGCCCGCTGGACGACATCCCAGACCACTTCAATTGGCGCCGCCACGTGCGCACTGCGTTCCACGAGGATCATTTCCGTCTTTCCTCCGGTGAGGACATCCCACGATATCGGCACTCTATGCGCTAAATCGGACTTACCAGGACGGGTTCGGAAAAAGACACGCCGATCAACCATTGCGCATTGCGCCAGGCCGGCCTATGGCGCATTCATCGAGAGCGCCCTAAAGTCCCGAGCACGTTTCACGTTGACCGGGAGGGCGCATGTCGACCGCACCGATGCCCCAGTTCCCCACCGGCTTCCGCTGGGGCGTCTCCACATCGGCCCACCAGATCGAGGGCGCCACCACCGCCGACGGCCGAGGCCCGTCCATCTGGGACACCTTCGCGCACTCCCCCGGGCAGATCAGCGACGGCAGCAGCGGCAACGTGGCCTGCGACCACTACCACCGGCACACCGAGGACGTGGCGCTGCTGGCCGGCCTGGGCGTCTCCGGGTACCGGTTCTCCATCGCCTGGCCCCGGATCCAGCCCACCGGCGCCGGCCCGGCGAACGCCGCCGGCCTGGACTTCTACGACCGCCTGGTGGACGAGTTGCTGGCCGCCGACGTCGACCCGGTAGCCACCCTCTACCACTGGGACCTGCCGCAATCCCTCGAGGACGCCGGCGGCTGGCTGCACCGCGACACCGCCGCGCGGTTCGCCGAGTACGCGGACCTGACCGCCGCCCGGCTCGGCGACCGGGTCCGGCTCTGGATCACCCTGAACGAGCCGTTCATCCACATGAGCCTCGGCTACGGCATGGGCGTGCACGCCCCCGGCCGGATGCTGCTGTTCGACGCCTTCCCGGTCGCCCACCACCAACTACTCGGGCACGGGCTCGCGGTCGCCGCGCTGCGGGCCCACACCGCCAGCCCGGTGGCGATCGCCAACAACTACTCGCCGGTGCGGGTGCTCGGCGACCGCGACGCCGACCGGGCCGCCGGGGCGGCGTACGAGGCGCTGCACAACCGGCTCTTCACCGACCCGCTGCTCGGCCGCGGCTACCCGGAGATACCCGGCCTCGACCCGAGCGTCATCCACCCCGGCGACCTGGACACCATCGCCGCGCCGATCGACGTGCTCGGGGTCAACTACTACAACCCCACCGGTGTACGGGCGGCCGAGGAGGGTTCACCCCTGCCGTTCGACCTCGTCCCGCTGGACGGCTACCCGCGAACCTCCTTCGACTGGCCGGTGGCCCCCGACGGGCTGCGCGAACTGCTCGGCTGGCTGCGCGACACGTACCGCGACGCGCTGCCGCCCATCGAGATCACCGAGAGCGGCTGCGCGTACGACGACGCGCCCGACGCCGACGGGCAGGTGGCCGACCCGGAGCGGATCGCGTACCTGGACGGGCACCTGCGCGCGGTCCGGGCCGCCATCGACGACGGGGTGGACGTACGCGGGTACTTCGTCTGGTCGCTGCTGGACAACTGGGAGTGGGCCGAGGGGTTCACCAAACGCTTCGGCCTGGTACACGTCGACTACGCCACCCAGACCCGTACGCCGAAGTCGTCGTACACCTGGTTGCGTGACGTGATCGCGGCCAGCCGGCCGGGGTCGGCGCGGTGACCACCCTCGACCCGACGCCGGCGTCACTGCCGGCGGCGCTCGCCGAGCCGACGGTGCCGGTGCGGCGCGGCTGGATCGGTCTGATCTTCGCGGCCAACCTCGGCGTGTGGATGGCGTTCTTCACGCCCATTCAGGTGCTGCTGCCGCAGCAGATCGAGCACATCGCGCCCGGCGACAAGGAGAACATGCTGGCCGTGGTCACCGGCCTCGGTGCGCTGGCCGCGGTGCTGGCCAACCCCCTCGCGGGCGCGCTCTCCGACCGGACCTGCCTGCGGATCGCCGGCCGCGAACTCGGTCGTCGGCACGTCTGGACGGCGGGCGGGGCCGTGCTCGGCGCGGCAGCCCTGGTGCTGCTGGCCCAGCAGCGGACCATCCTCGGGATCGCCCTCGGTTGGGTCGCCGCGCAGGTCTGCTTCAACGCGATGCTGGCCAGCCTCACCGCCGCCATCCCGGACCGGGTCCCGGTGCGCCAGCGCGGCGGCGTCTCGGGTTGGGTGGGCATCCCGCAGGCGCTCGGGCTTGTGCTCGGCGCGGTGCTGGTCACCGCCGTGGTCACCGGCAACGCCGCCGGCTACCTGGCCATCGCGGTGGCCATCCTGCTGCTGTCGCTGCCGTTCGCGCTGCTCACCCCCGACGAACCACTACCGCGTACGCATCGGCCGGTGATCCGGACGCGGGCGCTGCTGGCCTCGATGTGGATCAGCCCCCGGCGGCACCCGGATTTCGCCTGGGCCTGGATCACCCGGTTCCTGGTCCAGCTCGGCAACGCGTTGGGCACCCTCTACCTGCTGTACTTCCTCAGCGACGGGGTGCGCCACCCCGACCCCGAGGGCGGCCTGCTGGTGCTGATCCTGCTCTACACGCTCGGGATGATGCTGACCGCGGTGGTCGCCGGCCGGCTGTCCGACCGTTCCGGCCGCCGCAAGGTCTACGTGATCGCCTCTGGACTGATCATGGCGGTGGCGGCGCTGCTGCTCGCGGTCGTGCCGACCTGGCCGATGGCCATCGTCGCGGCGCTGCTGCTCGGCGCCGGCTACGGCGTCTACCTCTCGGTGGACGCCGCGTTGATCACCCAGGTGCTCCCCCGGGCCACCGACCGGGCAAAGGACCTGGGCGTCATCAACATCGCCAACTCCGCGCCGCAGGTGCTCGGCCCGGCGCTCTCCGCCCCGCTCGTGGTGTATCTGGGCGGCTACCCCACGCTCTACGCGGTCACCGCCGTGGTCACCCTGCTCGGCAGCGCCCTGGTCGTCAAGATCCGCTCAGTCGCGTGAGCCAGGGGGCGGTGACGGAAAGCAGTCGCGTACCGCCGTAGGCTGGGGGACGTGACAGTACGTGTGCGCTTCGCCCCCTCCCCGACCGGTATGTTCCACGTCGGCGGCGCCCGCTCGGCGCTGCAGAACTGGATCTTTGCCAAGCAGCAGAACGGCGTGTTCGTGCTGCGTATCGAGGACACCGACGCGGCGCGCAACAAGCCCGAATGGATCGAGGGCATCCTCTCCGCGCTGGACTGGATCGGCATCTCCCGGGGCAGCTACGAGGGCCCGTACTTCCAGTCCGAGAACGCTGGCGAGCACCGGGCCGCCGCCACCCGCCTGTACGAGTCGGGCCGCGCCTACTACTGCGACTGCACCCGCGAGGACGTGCAGGCCCGCACCGGCTCGCAGTACCAGGGCTACGACGGCTACCACCGCGACAAGGGCCTCGGCCCGGGTCCGGGGCACGCGCTGCGCTTCCGTACGCCGGACGAGGGCACGACGGTGGTGGTCGACCTGATCCGTGGTGAGCCCACCTTCGAGAACAAGCTCATCGAGGATTTCGTCATCGCCCGGGGCGACGGCTCGCCGGTCTTCCTGCTGGCCAACGTCGTCGACGACATGACCATGGGGATCACCCACGTGATCCGGGCCGAGGAGCACCTGCCCAACACCCCCAAGCAGCAGCTGCTCTGGGAAGCCCTCGGGGTCAAGCCGCCGGTCTGGGCGCACGTGCCGGTGGTGGTCAACGAGAAGCGGCAGAAGCTCTCCAAGCGCCGGGACAAGGTCGCCCTGGAGGCGTACCGCGACGAGGGTTACCTCGCCAGCGCGATGCGCAACTACCTCATGCTGCTCGGCTGGGCCCCGTCCGGCGACCGGGAGATCGTTCCCTGGTCGGTGATCGAGAACGAGTTCCGGCTGGACGAGGTCAATCTCTCCGCGGCGTTCTTCGACGAGAAGAAACTGCGCGCGTTCAACGGTGAGTACATTCGCGCGCTGCCGGTGGCCGAGTTCATCGACGCCTGCCAGCCGTGGCTGACCGGCACCGAGACCATCGCGCCGCCGCCGTGGCAGCCGGAGGAGTTCGACGCCGACGCGTTCGCCGCCGTGGCGCCGCTGGCCCAGACGCGGATCGCGGTGCTCAGCGAGATCGTGCCGAACGTCGACTTCCTCTTCCTGGCCTCGCCGTTGATCGACGAGGCCGCCTGGACCAAGACGATGAAGGACGGTTCCGCCGAGCTGCTGGACGACGCCGTCGCGGCGTTCGAGGCGCTGGAGTCCTGGGATGCCGAGTCGCTGAAGTCGACGCTGGAGGCGGTCGGCGCCGAGCGGGGCCTCAAGCTCGGCAAGACGCAGGCGCCGGTGCGGGTCGCGGTCACCGGCCGCACCGTGGGCCTGCCGCTGTTCGAGTCGCTGGAGGTGCTCGGTCGCGAGCGCACCCTGACCCGAATCCGCGCCGCCCGCCTACGCCTGGTCTAACCCCGTCCCGCCCCGGCGCGTCGATCTCGCAGTGCCGGTCGCCGAAAAGCGTGGAATGTCCCCTGTGTCGGGGCAGTACGTGCAAGATCGCGGCCGGCCCCGGTCGATCATGCAGTTGTGGTGGGTGACAAAGGCGCCCCACACGGCCCCGACGGGGACCCCAACAACCAAGACCAAGGACCCCGGGGGGGGTGGGAACAACCCCCCCCCC
>NZ_JBEXHP010000080.1:0-23347 GCF_040607895.1 Micromonospora sp. NPDC005220 | reverse complement strand
AGGGGGGCGCCCCGGTTTGTATATGCTGTTGGGGGGGGTTAACACCCCCCCCAAACCCCCCGCCCCCGCCCCCCAAACATCCAACACCCACGAAGCGGGGCGGGTTGACGAACAGCCACTCGCCCTGACGCAACGGGCGTTGGGGTTGGCCCGGCCCCGGGACGGTCGATGCCCGGTCGGATTCAGGACGGCGTCGCCGGCGCTGCCCGCTACGGGGTCTCCCTCGAGCCGGGGAGCGGTGAGGTTACCGACCGGGCATCAAGTGGATCATCAAGCGCCTCGGCGGCGGCGGAAGACGAGGCCTGCCGCGAGTGCGGCGAGCAGCAGCAGGCCACCGAGCGCCCAGAGCCACCAGCGACCGCCGGAGTCGGACTGCTCGGACGCCGCCGGCACCGGGGAAGCCGCCGAGCTGCCGGGTGTCACCGACCCGGGCCCGCCGGGGGGTGAGCCGACGGCAGACGGGTCAGCCGAGGGCGCCCCGGCCGACGCCGACGCCGACGGACCAGCGGCCGACGGCGAGGCGGACGGGTCGGCGGCGGTGCCGGTGGTGAGGGTGAACCGCACCTCGCCCTTCACCGGATGCCCGTCGGACGACGCGAGCTGGTAGCCGACGATGTAGAGCCCGGCGGCGGCCGGTTTGAACGGCACCCACACTCGACTGCCGTCGAAGGCGGGAGTCCCGCCAGCGACCACATTGTCCGGTCCGGTTATTGTGATCTTCGTCGTAGCTGGCGACGGCTTGGCGAGGAACCGCAGCTCGACCCGGGCCGGTGCCGCCGCCACGCGGGCGCCGTCGCGCGGGTTGCTGCCGGTCAGCTCGTTGTGGGCGGCGGCCGGTGTCGCCGGCACCAATAACGACACACCGAACGCCACGCCGAGCACCACTGGCATGACCCGCACCGTACGTGTAACCCTGCCCCCCATGAACCCCTCCGTAAGGGTACGATCCGCCCGCTGATCAAACGGCTCCTCATTAGTCGAGCAGAGATCGCAGATAGTTCCAATTACTTGTTCGAAAGCTGCAACGCATCGACGTTCTGCGGAGTCTGTAGGAGTGGACGCGACCATCTGGTCGATGCCGCACCGGCAGGCCGGGTCCAGACATCACAACGAAGCCATCCATCGAACGGGGCGAGGAGGCGGGATGGTCCGACACATGAGGCGGTTGGCCGCCGTGTTGGCGGGCACGCTGGCGGCGGCGTTGCTGTCGCTCGGCACCGCCGGCTCGGCCTCGGCGGCGCCGAAGCCGGCACCACCCGCCGGAGTGGACATCACCGGCACGGGGCTGTCCACTCCGCTGCGGCTGCACGCGGACACGGATCCCGCCCTCGTGGGCGCGGTCATCGACCAGGTCAACTTCCTCGCTCGCACCGGCATGCCGACCGGGCCGAAGGCAGCGAACCTCGGTCCGAAATACACGGTCGTGGTGCTCGCCGGCGAGACGCCGAAACAGACGTACGACCTCTATCCCAAGGCGGTCGGCGGCCCTCGCGTCTACCGCCCGGCGAAGCAGCCGGACGGCCGCAAGACCAGTGCCGGGTGGTTCCTGGGTCGGCTCAGCATGTCCGAGACCCTGCGTACCGCCGGGGTGCCGCTGGAGCGGCAGTTCGACACGGTCAGCGGCGGCGCGGGCGGCGGCGAGCGGGTGCTCCCGGAGGACACGCTCGACCCGGCGAAGGACCTCGACGAGGCGCTCGGCGACCTGCAACGCCTGCTGCTGCTCAACGTCGGCGTCATGCTGACCATCACGGTCGGCCTCGCCGGGATCGCTCTGCTGATCCGCCGCCGCACGCGCTGATCCGGCACTGGCGCTGATCAGCCAGGCTCGCCGATTAGCGCCAGTGCCGGCGGTGGCCAGCCCCTGGGCGGTAGTGGTCAGCCCTAATGCCGGCGGTGGCCAGCCGATGGCCGGCGGTGGCCAGCCGATGGCCGGCGGTGGCCAGCCCTAATGCCAGCGGGGGCCAACCCCTGGGCGGTGGTGGCCAGCCCCTAGCGGCGGCGGTGTGGTCAGCACCAGCGGCGCGGTGGGCGCTCCCGACGGGTGGCCCGTGGACGCGGCCGGACCGGGCCGTGTCGATGCGCCCCGGCCCAGCCGGGACGTTCGCTGAGGCAACCAGCGGGAACGTCCGAGTCGGGTTCGGCGAGTGTGCTGGGCTCGCCGGCGCGCTGGCGCGGAAGCTGAGGGTCGTCATCGGCCCGGCCGGCGAGCGGTTCCACCGGGTGCGCCGGCCCGCCGCCGACCGCCCGGCGGTGTTTGCCAGCCGCCTGCGGGTCGTGCCCCAGCCGGCAGGGCTCGCCCTGGGCGCAGCCGTGCTCGGCCTCCCCGTGCGCCATTCCCGGTCTCCTCACGCTCGCCTCACCCTCGGGTGCTCTCCCCCGAGGTGCCCTGTCACCGTACTGGCCGGGACCGACGGGCCGCGCGCAGCGTACCCGGGGCCCGGACCAGCCGGTCCGCGAAGACGCCGCTCAGCGCGGAACCCGGTTACGCAGTTCACAGCTTCTTTCCGCACCGTTCACCAGTGACCGGGCCGGCGGGGCGGACCGGCGCTCAACGGGTGCGGTGAGCCTCCAGATCGGCCCGGGTGAGGAGCGCCCGCAGAGCCACGCCGTGCCGGGCGAGCGCCTGCGCTCCACCCTCGGCCCGGTCGATGACGCAGAGGGCGTGCTCCACCCGGGCACCCAGATCGCGTAGTTGCCCGGTGGAGATGACCACCTGACCACCGGAGGTGACCACGTCCTCGACCACCAGCACCCGCCGACCGGCCACCTCCGCCCCCTCGGCCAGCCGGGCCGTGCCGTACGCCTTGGCGCTCTTGCGGACGAAGGCGCAGGGCAGCCCGGTGTGCCGGCCGAGCGCGGTCACCACCGGGATGCCGCCCATCTCCAACCCGGCCAGCACCTCGGTCTCGGTCGGGACCAGGAGCGCCAGTTGGGCGGCCACCCGGTCCAGCAGCCGGGGGTCGGCCTCGAAGCGGTACTTGTCGAAGTACTCGTCGGCGGTCCGCCCGGAGCGGAGCACGAACGTGCCGGTCAGCCGGCAGGTGGTGTCGATCTCGCGGGCCAGCGCGGCCAGGGTCTCCACATCGGTCATGATGATCATTATCAGGCCGGTGGGGCGCGATCCGGGTACCCCTTTCGGCGCATGGCGGCGCCGTCGGGGTCCTCCCCGGGGCGGAGTTCGGCGGGCGACGCCTGTGGTGGGATCGGGGCATGCGTCCGCCACCGTGGCTCGATTCCGGCACCCTCGGCCGTGACCTCGTGCTGGCCGGCGCGTCGCTTGCCGGCGGCCTGGTGCTGTACGCCCTGGGTTGGCAACCGCAGGTCCGTCCGAACACCGAGGTGCCGTCGGCGTTGTTCCTGCCGCCGCTGGTGGCGGTGTGCGTCGCTGTCGGCCTACGGCGGGTAGCACCGCGCGCCAGCCTGGCCGTGGGGACCGGCGCGCTGGTGGTGGACACGGCGCTGGGCAGTTCACTGGGCACGGTCCTGGTCTACACGCAGGTGCTCTACGACGCCTGCGTGTACGGGCCGCCCCGGCTGTGGCGGTGGTTGCTGCGGATCACCGTGGCGCTGAGCCTGGTCGGGGTGGTCGTCGGCGTGCTCGGGTTCGGCCAGTGGCGCGGGGCGGCGCTCGGGGTGCTGGTGGTGCTCGCCGGGGTGCTGCCGGTCCTGACCGGCATCAGTGTGCGGCAGTACCGCGACCAGGCCGCCGCCGAGCGGACGCGGGCCGAGCAGACCGCCCGCCTGGTCGAGTTGGACCGCCGGCAGGCGGTCAGCGCCGAACGGGCCCGGATGGCCCGGGAGCTGCACGACGTGGTCGCGAACCACCTCAGCGCGGTGGCCATCCACGCCACCGCCGTGCTCTCCGTGCCCGGGTTGGATCGCGGTCAGGTGGAGTCGGCGTTGCGGGTGATTCGGGAGAGCAGCGTGCAGGGCCTGGCGGAGATGCGTCAGATGATCGAGGTGCTGCGTGAGCCCGGCGGCGGGTCGGTCGGTGCCGAGGTGGTCACCGCGCGGCTGGCCGAGGCGGACGGGCTGGTCGAGCGGGTCCGGGCGGCCGGCCTCGCGGTGCAGGTCCGGACCGATGGCACGCCGAGTGCGCTGCCGGTGGGGGTGGACCTTGCCGCGTACCGGATCGTGCAGGAGTCGCTGACGAACGCGCTCAAGCACGGCACGGGTGAGGCGGAGCTGACCATCGCGTACCGACCGGCCGAGGTGGTGCTGACGGTGGAGAACCCGGTCCGCCGGGGCGGGGCCGGGCTGCCGGGCGCCGGGGCCGGGCTGATCGGCATGCGGGAGCGGGCCACGCTGCTGGCCGGCCGGTTCACCGCCGGACCGCTCGACGGGCGTTGGCAGGTACGGGCGGCCCTGCCCACCGGGGAGGGCGGGTGACCGGGCCGGCGTGGCCACCGGGCGACGCCGGCGCGGCGCCGGTGCGGGTGGTGCTCGCCGACGACCAGCCGGCGGTACGGGCCGGACTGGCCCTGATCCTGAACGGCTCACCGGGCGTCGAGGTGGTCGGCGAGGCTGCCGACGGTGACGCCGCGGTGCGCCTGTGCCGGGAGCTGCGCCCCGACGTGGCGGTGCTGGATGTGCGGATGCCGCACCGGGACGGGATCTCCGCGACCCGGACGATCGTCACCGACGGGCTCGCCGACGTGCTGGTGCTCACCACCTTCGACCTGGACGAGTACGTCTTCGGGGCGTTGCGGGCCGGCGCGGCCGGGTTCCTGCTCAAGGACACCGACGCCGACGGCCTGGTCAGCGCGGTGCGGACGGTGGCGCGGGGCGACGGGTTCATCGCGCCCACGGTGACCCGCCGGCTGATCACCGCGTTCGCGGCCACCGCGCCGGGCGCGTCGGCGGACGTCCGGGCCGCGCTGGGCACGCTCACGCCGCGCGAGCGGGACGTGTTGGCCTGCCTCGGGTTGGGCCTGTCCAATCAGCAGATCGCCGATCGGCTGGTGCTGGCGGAGAGCACCACCAAGACCCATGTGAGCCGGATCCTGGCGAAGCTGGACCTGCGCAGCCGGGTGCAGGCAGCGATCCTGGCCCAGGAGGTGGGCCTGCCCCCACCCCCGCAGCCGTGAGACGGCGCCCGAACGCGGCTGGCGGATCGGTGCCGACGTGGTTGGCCTGCTCACGACGTGTCAGGCTAGGGCGGTGAGCACGCCGGGCGGTGGGGAGCTGTCGGCCACGCTGCGCCGGATCGAACGATCGGCGGGGGCGTTGGCCACCTCCAGCGTGGCCCGGATGGACGAGACCCTGCCCTGGTTCCGGGCGCTGCCGGCCGACCAGCGGTCCTGGGTGATGCTGGTCGCCCAGGCGGGCGCGAGGTCGCTGGTGCAGTGGCTGCGCGACGGCGGTGGCACGGCGGACAGCACCCAGGAGGTCTCGGACGAGGTCTTCGCCGCCGCCCCGCAGGCGCTGGCCCGGTCGATCACCCTCCAACAGACCGTGGCGTTGATCAAGGTGACGATCGACGTGGTCGAGGAGCAGGTGTCGCACCTGGCCGCCGAGGGCGAGGAGCAGCAGCTCCGCGAGGCGGTGCTGCGGTTCTCCCGGGAGATCGCGTTCTCCGCCGCCCGGGTGTACGCGCGAGCCGCCGAGTCGCGCGGCGCCTGGGACGCCCGGTTGCAGGCGCTGCTGGTGGACGCGCTGCTGCGGGGTGACTCGCCGGACGTGCTGGCCAGTCGGGCCGCGGCGCTCGGCTGGACGGACGCGCCGCCGGTGGCGGTGGCGGTTGGTCGGTCCCCCGGCGGCGAGGTCTCCGCGGTGCTGCACGTGGTCTACCGGCAGGCCCGCCGGATCGGCGTGGAGGTGATCGGCGGCGTCCACGGCGACCGGCTGGTGATCGTGCTGGGCGGCGCACCGGACCCGCTGACCGCCACGGCGAAGCTGCTGAGCGCGTTCGGGGACGGCCCGGTGGTGGTCGGTCCCGCCGTACCCAGTTTGGACGAGGCGACCGAATCGGCGCGGGCCGCGCTGTCCGGCTTCCGGGCCGCGCCGGCCTGGCCCCGCGCGCCCCGGCCGGTCCCGGCCGCGGACCTGCTGCCGGAGCGGGCCCTCGCCGGCGACGCGGAGGCCCGTCGGCGGCTCCGCCACGATGTGTACGCGACACTGGTGCGCGCCGGCGGGGAACTGCTGGCGACCCTGGACGCCTTCTTGGCCGCCGGTGGCACGCTGGAGAGCGCGGCCCGGGCCCTGTTCGTCCACCCGAACACGGTGCGTTACCGGTTGCGTCGGATCGCCGAGGTGACCGGGTTCTCGCCGCTGTCTCCGCGGGACGCGTTCGCCCTTCAGGTCGCGCTGACCGTCGGTCGGTTGGACCCGGTCGCCCCGCTCGTCCCGCCGGTCCCGAGTCAGACAATGACCCCGGCTAACCGGAAATCGGCGCAAAAAGAGGATGATCCCCGCCGATCTTTGTAGGGAACCTCCAAAGGTTCTAGTACGGTTTGGTCGAAGGCGGCACAGCGTTACCCGCCCTTATCCGGGAGAGTCATAGGCGTGCTCGCCGTACTTAGTCCCGGCCAGGGTTCTCAGAAACCCGGCTTCCTGACCCCCTGGCTCGACCTGACCGGCACTGAGGCACGACTGCGCGAGTGGTCGGCGTTGGCCGGGGTCGACCTGCTGCACCTGGGCACCGACGCCGACGCCGACGAGATCAAGGACACCGCCCGCACCCAGCCGTTGCTGGTCGCCGCGGCGTTGCTCGCGGCCGAGCACCTGCCGCTGGACGGCGTCGCGCTCACCGCCGGCCACAGCGTCGGCGAGTTGGGTGCCGCCGCCCTGGCCGGTGTGCTGTCGGCCGACGCCGCGATCACCCTGGCCGGCGTACGCGGCCGGGAGATGGCCGCGGCGTGCGCGCTGGAGCCGACCGGAATGGCAGCGGTGCTCGGCGGTGACCCGGACGAGGTGATCGCCGCGATCGAGGCGAACGGGCTGTACCCGGCCAACCGCAACGGCGCCGGGCAGATCGTCGCCGCGGGCGCCCTGGACGGGCTCGACAAGTTCGCCGCCGCGCCGCCCGCCCGGACCCGGATCATCCGACTCCAGGTGGCCGGCGCGTTCCACACCCCGTACATGGCTCCGGCCGAGACCGCGCTCGCCGCGGAGGCCGCCGGAATCACCCCCGCCGACCCGGTCCGGACCCTGCTGTCGAACCTCGACGGCACCGCGGTCGACAACGGGGCGGCCATGGTGCAGCGCCTGGTCCGTCAGGTCACCGCGCCGGTGCGCTGGGACCTGTGCATGCGCACGCTGGCCGACCTCGGCGTCACCGGCGTGATCGAACTGCCGCCGGCCGGCACCCTCGCCGGCCTGGTCAAGCGGGAACTCAAGGGCGACGGCGCCCCGGAGATCGTCACCCTGAACACCCCGGACGACCTGCCGGCCGCACGGGACCTGATCGCCCGTATCGGAGGTCGTTCATGACTGGCAGTCGCATCGTCTCGATGGGGCACTACCAGCCCTCCCGGGTGGTGACCAACGACGACATCGCCCAGCTCGTCGACACCAACGACGAGTGGATCCGCGACCGGGTCGGCATCGTCAGCCGGCGGATCGCCGACAGTGAGACGGTCGCCGACATGGCCGCCGCGGCCGCCGGCAAGGCGCTGGCCAACTCGGGCCTGACCGCCGCCGACATCGACCTGGTCGTGGTCGCCACCTGCTCCTCCATCGACCGCAGCCCCAACGTGGCCTGCCGGGTCGCCGCCAAGCTGGGCATCACCGCGCCGGGCGCGTACGACCTCAACACCGCCTGCTCGGGCTTCGCGTACGCGCTGGGCACTGTCGACCACGCCATCCGGGCCGGGGCGTCGCGCAACGCGATCGTCATCGGCGCGGAGAAGCTCTCCGACTTCACCGACTGGACCGACCGCTCGACCTGCATCATCTTCGCGGACGGGGCGGGTGCCGCGGTGGTCTCCGCCACCGCCGACGACGAGCCGGCCGGGATCGGCCCGGTGGTCTGGGGTTCGGTGCCGGACAAGAGCGACGCGGTCCGCATCGAGGGCTGGCGTCCGTACATCCAGCAGGAGGGGCAGGCGGTGTTCCGCTGGGCCACCACCGCGCTGGCGCCGCTCGCCCTTCAGGCCTGCGAGCGGGCCGGGGTCGACCCGTCGGAGCTGGCCGCGTTCGTGCCGCACCAGGCCAACGCCCGGATCATCGACGGCATCGCCAAGCGGCTCAACATCCCCAACGCGATCATCGCGAAGGACATCGTCGAGTCCGGCAACACCTCCGCGGCGAGCGTTCCGCTGGCCCTGTCCAAGCTGGTCGAGCGCCGGGAGGTGCCCTCGGGCGCGCCGGTGCTGCTGTTCGGCTTCGGCGGTGGTCTGACCTACGCCGGTCAGGTCGTCCGCTGCCCCTGATGACCCCCTCGGGCGCGTACGCGTCCAGGAGCGGTGGCCGGCGACGCCGGCCGCCGGAGAACCCCGATGAAAGGAACCAACCGCAATGACCCGTGACGAGATCACCACCGGCCTCGCCGAGATCCTCGAAGAGGTTGCCGGGGTGAACCCGGACGACGTGGCCGAGGGGAAGTCCTTCACCGACGACCTCGATGTCGACTCGCTCTCCATGGTGGAGGTCGTGGTCGCGGCCGAGGAGAAGTTCGGCGTCAAGATCCCGGACAACGAGGTGCAGAACCTCAAGACCGTCGGCGACGCTGTCAGCTACATCGCGGCGCAGTCCTGATCATGAGTCGTCCTGACGTCGTCGTCACCGGGCTCGGCGCGACGACCCCGCTTGGCGGGGACGTCGCGTCGACCTGGGACGCCATGCTCGCCGGCCGCTCCGGGGTGAGTGCCCTCACCCAGGAGTGGGCCGAGCAACTGCCGGTCCGGATCGCCGCCCAGTTGGCCGTGGAGCCGTCCGAGGTGCTGGACCGGGTCCGCCTGCGCCGCCTGGACCGTTCCGAGGCGATCGCGATCATCGCGGCGCAGCAGGCCTGGGCGGACGCCGGTCTCGCCGGCTCCGACCTCGACGGCGAGCGGTTGGCCGTCAGCGTCGGCTCCGGCATCGGCGGTGCCACCACCCTGCTCGCCCAGGACGACATCCTGGAGGCCTCCGGGCCACGGCGGGTCTCCCCGCACACCATCCCGATGCTGATGCCGAACGGTCCGGCCGCCTGGGTCGGGCTGGAGCTGGGCGCCAAGGCCGGCGTGCACTCGGTGGCCAGCGCCTGCGCGACCGGCGCCGAGGCGATCGCCCTCGGCCTGGACATCATCCGTTCCGGCCGGGCCGACGTGGTGGTGGCCGGCGGCACCGAGGCGGTCATCCACCCGCTGCCGATCGCCGGCTTCAGCTCGATGCGGGCCATGTCGACCCGCAACGACGACCCGGAGCGGGCCTCCCGCCCGTGGGACCGGGGCCGGGACGGCTTCGTCCTCGGCGAGGGCGCCGGCATTCTGGTGCTGGAGCGGGCCGAGCACGCCGCGGCCCGGGGCGCCCGGGTGTACGCGCGCCTCGCCGGCGCCGGCATCACCTCCGACGCGTACGACATCGTGCAGCCGCACGCCGAGGGCGAGGGCGCCATCCGGGCCATCGCCAAGGCGATCGCCGACGCGGACATCGCCAAGCGGGACATCGTGCACGTCAACGCGCACGCCACCTCGACCCCGGTCGGGGACATGCTGGAGATCGGCGGGTTGCACAAGGCGCTCGGTGACCACCCGGTGCTGTCCGCGACGAAGTCGATGACCGGTCACCTGCTCGGTGCGGCCGGCGCGTTGGAGTCGATCGCCACCATCCTGGCGATCCGCGACAGCGTCGTCCCGCCGACGATCAACCTGGACGACCCGGAGCCCGGCCTCACCCTGGACGTCGCCGCGCACAAGGCCCGACACATGGAGATTCCGGCCGCGTTGAACAACGCGTTCGGCTTCGGCGGCCACAACGTGGCGCTCGTCTTCGCCCGCCCCTGAGTTTCCTGCCGCGAGGGCCTCTCCTCGTGCAGGAGGGGCCCTTGCGGTCGTTCAGCCTCGGTTGCGGGGGTGCTGCTTCGCGGTGCGTTCGTTGCCGTGGCGGTAGTTGCCGGTCCAGCGGGCCATCACCAACTGCGGGTCGTCGTCGACCTCGGCGAGGAACTCCGCGGCCCGAGCACCGCGCAGCGTGCCGGCTACCCGTCCGTGGTGGGTGATCACCACAGTGCCGTCCGCCCGTTGCACATGCCGGAATCCTGATGCCGCTCCCATGGGGGGAGGTTGTCAGACCGACCGGGGCGGGGCGACCCAATTTTCGCCGCGCCGGCACGATCCCGATTGACGTCGGCAGAACGCCCGGCTTGAATGGGCCGACCGAAGATCGACTGACGGGGACACCACCATGGACACTCGCACCCGCGTCGCCGTGTCGGCGGCGCTCGCCCTCGGCCTGCTGGCCGGCTGCGGCGACGACGACGCCGCTCCCGCCGGGCCCGCGGCCGGCGGCCCGGCCCCGCAGGCCACGGGCGAGCCCTGGTACGACGAGGTGGCCCCGGCCTCGCCCAGCGGCACGACCGGCGGCACGGGTTCCCCCTGCCCGATACCGGTGTCGTTTCCGCTAGCCGACGGGTGGACCGCGAAGGCGGTCGAGCCACCCAAGGGCGAGCTGGCGGAACTGGTCGGCGAGGCGCTCACCAAGCGCGGCGGCACCACCGCGCGGTGCGAGGTGGACGGCCGATCGGCCGGCGGCGGATTCCTGCGGATCTGGTCGGCGGATCCGCCGACGGTCCCGCCGCGCGCCGTACTTGAGGGTTTCGCCGCCGGAGCCGGCGAGACGGTCACCGGCCAACAGGTCCGCGACCTCCGCGCCGGCGGCTTCGACGCCACCGAGATGACCTGGCTCGCCACCAACCCGCTGGCCGAGGAGGAGTCGCGAAACTGGGCGCTGGCCGTCCAGTCGGCGGGGCAGACGCTGGTCTTCGCGGTCAACGAGGGTCTGATCATCGAACGGACCGACGTGCTGCCGGCGTACCGGCTCGCGGTGCGAGGGCTCGCAAAGAGCGAGTGAGGTCGCCCCGGGTCAGGTGCGACAGGTGGTCGCGGGCAGTCCGGGGACGGCCACCGGGGAGCGGCCGCCCGGCCGGGCCTTGCCGGCGAGCACGGCGGCCAGGGCGGTCATCGACGCCCGGCTGGAGGAGTACGTGGCCAGCAGCGTCGGTGACTTCGCACCGGCCAGCACGTACGGGGTGTCCATGGCGACAGTGACCGCCGCGTCGGGGCGCAGGTCCTTGGCGCCGTCGCCGTAGCCCACCAGGTGCACGATGGTGCCGCCGCTGGGCTTGACCTTCACTCCGGCGGCGGTCAGCGCGGCGGTGAGGGTGGCCCGGGTGCCGTCCCGGCCGCCGGACGAGGTGACGGTGACCGGCCCAGGTACCGCCCCGCCGCAGGCGCCCTTCAGCACGGTGACGGCCGCGGCGGCCAGCGCGTCGGCGGCAGCCCGGTGCGCCGGGCTGTTGAGCGAGGACATCTGCGCCGCCGGCAGCTCGGCGAGCCGGAACTTCATGGTCAGCACCCGAGTGACCGCCTCGACCAGCCGGGTGCGGGGCAGCGATCCGTCACGCAGCGCGGCGAGCAGCCCGTCGTACGCCTGACCGACGTTGGGGGTCATCAGGATGAGGTCGTTACCGGCGTTGAGCGCCCGGACGGCCGCCTCGCCGGGCGCCCAGCGCTTCGCGGGCGGCATGTTCATCCCGTCGGTGATCACCACGCCCTTGAAGCCGAGTTGGCCGCGCAGCACGTCGGTGAGCAGCTTGTGCGAGAACGTCGCCGGGGTCCCCGGGTCGATCGCGCGGGCGTCCAGGTGACCGGACATCACGGCCATCGCGCCCGCGTCCATCCCGGCGGTGAACGGCGGCCACGCGCCGGCCTGCAACGCCGCGGCGGACTGGGTGAGCACCGGAAGGTCCTGGTGCGAGTCGTCGGCGCTGTGGCCGTGCCCGGGGAAGTGCTTGAGAGTGGCCGCGACCCCGACCGCCTGGAGGCCACGGACCGCCCCGCCCACCTGCGCGGCGGCCTGCTTCGGGTCGGCGCCGTACGAGCGGGAGCCGATCACGGTGCTGCGGGTGGCCAGCACGTCGGCCACCGGAGCGAAGTCGATGTTGATGCCCATCGCGGCCAACTCGGTGCCGGCGGCCCGCCAGGCGGCCTCGGTGAGCTTCGGGTCACCGGCCGCGCCGGCCGCGAGGGCGCTGGGCAGCACGGTGACCCCGTCGGTCACCCGGGTGACGACGCCGTACTCCTGGTCGGTGCCGATGAGCAGCGGCGCGGGGCCGGCGGCGAGCCGACCGGCGGCGGTACGCAGCCCGGTGGTGAGCTCGTGCACCTGCTTGGGGTTGTCGACGTTCGTGGTCTCCTGGTTGCCCTTGGTCGGGTCGTCGGCGCTGAAACCGACCAGGATCAGGCCACCCAGTCGGTACTTGGCGATCATGTCGGCCGGGGTGTCGACCCCGGCGAGAGCCTGGTTACCGGCTGCCGAGCCGGCGGAGACCTTCGTCGCCGAGTCGCCGTAGGCGTACGGCATCAGCACCTGGCCGACCAGGTCCTCGTCGGCCAGCGTCGCCACCAGCGCGGCGGCGCGGCTGGCCGGGTCGTCGGCCGGCGGCGCGGCCGGTGCGCTCGGGCCGGCGGACGAGGCGGCCGGGCTGGGCGTCGGGGCGGGGCGGGGCGAGCCGCCCGAGCAGCCGGAGACGAGCATTGCGGTCAGGGCGGCGACAGCGACACGGGCGCGCCACGGGCGATTCGACACGCCACCTATCCCACCAGTTCCCCCTTATCGGGGCAACTTGACCTTACCGCCCGCACGCCGCATCGCCGGCGCGCACGCACGTCGCCGACTCGCGGGCCGTCGGGTCAGCCGACCCGAGTGAGCAAGGTCACCGGGGCACCGTCTCCGGCGTACCGGTAGGGCTCCAGGTCAGCGTCCCACGCCGTGCCGAGCGCCTTGTCGAGGGCGTGCGCCAGCGCCTCCGGGGCCCGGGAGGCCGCCATCAGCGCCCGAAGGCGGTCCTCGCCGAGCTGGATGTCGCCGGCCACGCCGACCGTCGCCCGGAACAGGCCACGGGCCGGCACGTACATGAAGCGCTCACCGTCGACGCCGGAACTCGGCTCCTCGGTAACCTCGAAACGGATCATGGGCCACTGCCGTAGGGCAGCAGCCAGCTCGGCGCCCGTCCCCGGACGACCGGTCCACCCGCACTCGGCCCGGCGTGCGCCGGGGTCGACGGGCTGAGCCGTCCACTGCAGGTTGACCGGCGCGGCTAGGACGCGCGCGATCGCCCACTCGACGTGTGAGCACACGGCGAGCGGGGTCGAGTGGACGTATACGACGCCACGCGTTGGCACGGTGACCTCCCGGAGAGCGAGGTGCGTCTTCCCCTACGACCTCGTCCACCCAGGTGGCTGCTGCAACACATGATTACTCCTGTGACGCGTGGTGCGCCAGGGAATCGGAAAAAACGCCGGGTGGAATAGCCGGACGGGTGGTCGCCGTTGCCTCTCAGGACACCGCGGCGACCAGCATGATGTCGTGGTCCTGTACAGTTCCACCGGCGGCTTATGCCGCGTTACACCTTCGCGGGCCGAGTCACGTACGACCCGCACACAGCCCCCGGACGTCCAGTCCTCCCGTACGTCTTGCAAGGAGTACCTCCGTGGCGAGCAACACCTCTAAGACCGCGCGCGCGTCCGTCCGGGCCGGCCAGGCTGGCCAGGGTGGCGCCCTCAGCGTGCTGGGCGAGTTCAAGTACCTCATCCCGCTCAACGGCGGCAAGCACGCCTACGTGCGGAACCTGACCAACGGCAAGACCGCGCACCTGCGCACGGACTCCGACGCCTTCGTCGAGGAGATCCGCGTGCTGGCCGCCGCCGGCCACGCCGCCAAGATCCGTGCGGAGATCAACAACCTGGCTGCCGCCCACCCGGGCGACGGCTGGGAGGCCACCGAGAAGCGCCTGGTCGCGGCCGGCGTCTTCGAGGGCTGAGCCCCTCCCCCACCGCATCATCTGAAACCGCCCGCTGGGAGTTCCCGGCGGGCGGTTTCGCATGTCCGGGGGGTCGGGTCAGCCTGGATCGAGCAGGGCGACCTCGCCGGTGGCCAGGTCGTAGAGCCCGCCGACCACGGCCACCCGGCCGGCGGTTACCGGCCCGGCCAGCAGGTCGTCCTCGCGCAGGGTGTGCACCGTGCGCCGGACGTGTCGGCGGATCGCCAGCGGCAGCACCGCCGGATCGTCGATCCCCGCCTCGGTGACCGCCGGGGCGATCTCGTCCACCAGGTGCGCCAGAGACCCCCCGGGACGCTGCCCGGTGCGCAGCGCCTCGACCGTGGCGTCCACCGCGCCGCACCGCTCGTGGCCGAGGACCATCACCAGCGGTACGCCGAGCTGGCCGACCACGTACTCGATCGAGCCGCAGACGGCGCGATCGAGCACGTGCCCCCCGGTACGGATCACGCAGATCGCGCCGAACGTCTGGTCGAAGATCGCCTCCAACGGCACCCGGGAGTCGATGCAGCCGAGCACCACGGCGTACGGCTGCTGGTCGCCGGAGGCGGCGGCCGCCGCGGCAGTGACGTCGTGTCCGTGCACCGGCCGGCCGCTGACGAACCGCCGATTACCGGCGAGCAGATCGGCGAGCGCGGCGCGGGGCGTACCGCCGGCCTGCCGCCCCGACCCCGACGCCGCGCCCATGGGCGCTCCCGACGACCCCATGCCGTTCAGCTTGGCCCGCCGCCGTCGCGCACGGGCGAGGTCGGGAATGTTCGCCGCAGCGCGATTGGCGTGGTGTCCTGGCGGGTAGCCGGTGTTACCGCCGGGTATCCCGGTGCCGGTGGTACTGGGCGGCCCTGGGGAGGTGGCGATGCCGGAGCGGTTCGAGGTCGGTCTGCCGGACGGCGTACGGCTCAACGTCGAGGCGACGGGTCCGGCGGACGCCCAGGTCACCGCCATCCTGCTGCACGGCTGGACGCTGGACGGACGGGCCTGGCACCGGCAGGTCGACGCGCTCACCGCGGCGCCGTTCGGCGATGCGGTGCGGGTGGTCGCCTACGACGCGCGGGGGCACGGCCGATCCAGCTGCATGGCGCTGCCCACGGCCACCCTGGCCCAGTTGGGTGACGACCTGGCCGCGGTGATCGACGCCGTCGCGCCGAGAGGCCCGGTGGTGCTGGTCGGGCACTCGATGGGCGGCATGACGATCATGGAGTACGCCCACCGCCACCCCGCGCACTTCGCCGCCCGTACCGCCGGCCTGGTCTTCGTCTCGACCACCGCCGAGGGGCACACGCACACCGTCTACGGGCTCTCGCCGCGGATCGCCCGGCTGATCCGGCTGGCCGAGACGACCGGCGCCGGTGTGCTGGCCCGGTGTGGCTCGTGGCGGGCGCCCCGGGCACTGCTGAACGCGCTGCAACCGAGCATCCGGTGGATGCTCTTCGGTGACCGCTGCGAGCCGGCCGACATCCGTCTGGTGACGTCGGCGGTGGCTCGCGCCTCGCTGCGCTCGATCGGCGGGTTCCGCGCCTCCATCGGCACCCAGCACCGACTGGACACCCTCGCCGCGTTGGCCCACCTGCCGGCCGCCGCCCTGGTCGGCGACCGGGACCGGCTGACCCCACCACCGTGCGCCGAGTCGATCGCGGCGGCTCTGCCGGCCACCGAGCTGACCGTCTGCCCGGGTGCCGGGCACATGCTGATGATGGAGCGGCCGGACGAGGTGAACGCCGCGCTCACCGGCGTGCTGCGGCGGGTGCTCGCCGGAACGACGCCGAAACGACGGGACACGACCCCCGCCGGGACGGGTGCCTGAGCACGTTCGCGCACCTCGGGCGCGGCGGGTCAGGCCCGGGGCCGTACCCTTCTGCGGTTGGCCCGCGCGGTTCCCGCCGCCTGCCGGCGACCCTTGAAGGAGCGTGCGTTGACCGACCAGACCGGCCTGGAGCAGGAGATCGCCGTCGAGCAACGGCACCTCGACCGGGTGTACGCCCGACTGGCCGAGCTGCGGCAGTCGGCCGTCCGCGCCGAGCGTGACGGCTACCGGATGGCGCGGGTGGGCACGCACGGCGCCCTGGTCGAGCGCGACGCGATGGTCTTCCACGCGGCGCAGCGGCGGCACACCCTGGACGCCGAGCACGAGGGGCTGGTCTTCGGTCGGCTGGACCTGCGCGACCGTCAGGTGCTGCACGTCGGGCGACTCGGAATCCGCGACGAGGACGCCCGCACGCTGGTCGTCGACTGGCGCGCGCCGGCCGCCGCCGCCTTCTACCAGGCCACCCCGGCGCAGCCGCTGGACGTGGTGCGGCGTCGCACCATCCAGTCCCGCGCCGAGCGGGTCACCCGCATCGAGGACGACCTGCTGGACCCGACCGCCGCCCCGGAGGGGATGACTGTCGTCGGTGACGGCGCGTTGCTGGCCACCCTGTCCAAGGCCACCGGCCGGGGCATGCGCGACATCGTGGCGACCATCCAACGCGAGCAGGACGAGGCGATCCGCTCACCCGGCTCCGGGGTGACGATCGTCGCGGGCGGCCCCGGCACCGGCAAGACCGCGGTCGCCCTGCACCGGGCCGCGTTCCTGCTCTACTCCGACCGCAGCCGGTACGCCGGCGGCGGCATCCTGGTGGTCGGCCCGTCGTCGGTCTTCGTCGAGTACATCGGCTCGGTGCTGCCGTCGCTCGGTGAGGACACCGCGACCCTGCACTCGCTGGGCACCCTCTTCCCGGGGACGCCCGCGACCCGCCCCGACCCGCCCGAGGTGGCGGCGGTGAAGGGTTCGCTGCGGATGCGCCGAGTGCTGGAGCGGGCGGTGCGCGACGCGGTGCCGGGCGGCCCGGGTGAGCTGCGGCTGCTCTACCGGGGCACGCTGCTGCGGCTGGACCGGGCCGCGCTGGACCGGATCCGGGACCGGGCGCTGCACCGCGGCGCGCGACGCAACGAGGTGCGCCGGGCGGGTTTCGACGGGGTGTTCGCCGCGCTCTGGGCGCAGGCCCGTGAGTTGAGCAGCGGTCGGCTGCCGGAGCAGCCGGCCTTCGAGGCGGAGATCGCCGAGCGGCCGGAGTTCCGGGAGTTTCTCAAGGAGTGGTGGCCTCGGCTGCACCCCCGGCACGTGCTCGGCTGGCTGGCGCAGCCGGACCGGCTGCGCCGCTACGCCGGGGGAATCCTCTCCTCGGCGGAGATCCGGCTGCTCAACGCCGCGTACCGGAACCTGGACTCGGCCGGGCTGACCATCGCCGACGTGGCGCTGCTGGACGAGTTGGACGCGCTGCTCGGTAAGCCCGCGCAGCCGGCCCGCGCGCGACGCGATCCGTTCCAGCTCGCCGGTGGCGTCCGCGAGTTGAGCACCCTCGGCGAACGGCAGCGGGCCGCCCGCGCGGCGGCCCGGGAGCGCCCGGAGGACTACCGGGACTACGCGCACGTGGTGGTGGACGAGGCGCAGGACGTCTCGCCGATGCAGTGGCGGATGATCGGTCGACGCGGCCGGCTGGCCTCCTGGACCGTGGTGGGCGACCCCGCGCAGACCGCGTGGACCGGCGATCCGGAGGAGCTGACCCGAGCCCGCGACCAGGCGCTGGGCCGGCGCAAGCGACACGACTTCACGCTCACCACCAACTACCGCAACTCGGCGGAGATCTTCGCGGTGGCGGCGGCGGAGATCCGTCGGCTCTACCCGGACCTGCCGCTGCCGACAGCCGTCCGCTCCACCGGGGTCGAGCCGGTCGAGCTGGTGGTGCCGGCGACGGGGTTGGAGGCCGCGACCGTGCAGGCCGCCGCCGGCCTGCTGGCCGAGGTGGAGGGCACGGTCGGCGTGATCACGCCGGTCCCCCGCCGGGACGAGGTCGCCGGTTGGCTCGGCGCGCTCGCCGCGCCGAGGTTGCAGGTGGTGACCAGCCTGGAGGCCAAGGGCATGGAGTACGACGGGGTGGTGCTGGTCGCCCCGAGCGAGATCCGGGCGGATCCGGGTGCCGGGGTACGCACCCTGTACGTGGCGCTCTCCCGGGCCACCCAGCGGCTCACCACGATCGACCCGACGGGCTGACGGGCGCGGACCGCCCCCGGTAGGGAGACGCAGCCCATACACTTGCACACATAGCGATGTGAGCATACATTTGACCGGGTCCCGACCAGCGGCGGAAGGTGGTTCTCGTGGGCGCAGGTCATGACCACCACCACGGGTCCGTCGCCAATGCCGCACAGCAGCACAAAGGTCGCCTCTGGGCGGCATTCGGGCTGCTCGCCACCCTGATGGTGGTGGAGGCGGTGGTCGCCCTGCACACCAACTCGCTCGCCCTGCTCTCCGACGCCGGGCACATGTTCACCGACGTGCTCGGCATCGGGATGGCGCTCGCCGCGATCACGGCGACCCGGCGGGCCACCGGCGACCCGCAGCGCACCTTCGGGCTCTACCGACTCGAGGTGCTCGCCGCGCTGGCCAACGCCGTCCTGCTCTCCGGCGTCGCGATCTACGTGGTGATCGAGGCGATCCGCCGTTTCGGCGACCCGCACCAGGTCATCGCCGGCCCGATGCTCGCGGTGGCCGTGCTCGGTCTGCTCGCGAACATCATCGCCTTCGCCCTGCTCCGCGCCGGGGCCCGGGAGAGCATCAACCTCCAGGGCGCCTACCTGGAGGTGCTCGGCGACCTGCTCGGCTCGGTCGGCGTCATCGGCGCGGCGCTGCTCATCACCGTCACCGACTGGTGGTGGGCGGACCCTCTGGTCGCGGTCGCCATCGGCGTGTTCATCCTGCCGCGTACCTGGCGGTTGGCCCGAGCCGCCATCCGCATCCTGGTGCAGGCCGCCCCGGAGCACCTCCAGGTGACCGCCGTGCACGACCGGCTGGCCGCCGTTCCCGGCGTCGTCGAGGTGCACGACCTGCACGTCTGGACGCTCACCTCGGGCATGGAGGTGGCCTCCGCGCACCTGACCATGGCACCCGGCGCGGAGGTCGGCGCGGTGCTCACCGCGGCGCGTACCGCCCTGCACGACGACTTCCGCATCGAGCACGCCACGTTGCAGATCGAGCCCGGGGCCGCCCCCGGAGCGTGCGGCTCCATCGAATGGTGACGGCACCGTCATTTACCGTGCCGACGCCCGCACCGTCCGTCACATCGGCTGCAGCCGCCCCACTGGCACCGGTAGGCTCGGTCCCGGCCTCCACCAGGCGGCGCCTCCCGGCGCCGGTGGTGGTCGCCGCCTAATCGCCCAACTGGGCGAACCGGGGAACCATGTTCCTGGGGTGTATCCGCGTCAGCGGTAGGGATCTTCCGTCCCGAACCCGTCAGCTAACCCGGTCGGCGGCTGACGGAAGGACATGCGCAGTGGCACCAGCACGACCGCCCGCCGCCAGACTGGCGGCCCTGATCGTCGCGATGTTCGCCCTCGGCGTCGCGCTTCCGGCCGGCACCGCCTCGGCCGCTCCCCCGACCGGCCTGCGGGCCGCCGCACCCGACTCCGACGAGGAGGGCGGCACCCCGACGTTGCGCGCCCAACTCGAGGCGGCCAGCAAGGGCTACCTGGACGCGAAACGCGCCCTGGACACCTCCGTACAACGGCAGCAGCAGCTCGCCACCCAGCTGAAGACCATCGAGGGCGAGATCGACCAGCGCAACGGCAAGGTCGGCGCGATCGCCGAGGTGGCGTACCGCACCGGGCGGCTCGGCGCGATGTCGGCGTTGCTCAACAGCAACACCCCGGAAGGCTTCATGGACCGGGCGGCCGCACTGGACGCGGTGGCCGCCAACGAGGACCGGGTGCTGCGCGACCTGCTGAACAGCAAGGACAAGGCCAACCGCACCCGGGTCGCGCTGGACGGCGAGATCATCGAGCAGCGCAAGCAGGTCGCGGTGATGGCCAAGCGCAAGGAGCAGGCCGAGCGGGCCCTGAGCGTGGCCACCACGGCCAAGCCGCAGACCACCGCCGACACCGGCTCCAACCGGGGCACCTCCACCGCCAACGCGACGGCCGCGCCGCGCAACTCCGACGGCTCCTGGCCTTCCGAGTCGTGCAGCGTGAACGACCCCACGCCGGCCAACGGCTGCATCACCCCGCGCACCCTGCACGCGCTCAACCAGGCCAAGGCGGCGGGCTTCACCCGGTACGTCTCGTGCCACCGCCCCAGCGGCTCCGGTGAACACCCGAAGGGCCGGGCCTGCGACTTCGCGGCGCAGAAGGGCGGCTTCGGCGGGAACGCCACCGGCGGCGACAAGACCTACGGCAACAACCTGGCCGCGTACTTCATCCGCAACGCGGACCGACTCGCCGTGCTCTATGTGATCTGGTACAGGCAGATCTGGCTGCCCAGCAGCGGGTGGAAGTCGTACAGCGGGGCGCAGGGCACCCCGTCCACCGACCACACCAACCACGTACACCTGTCGGTCTACTGACCCACACGTGGTGATGCCTGTGAGTCATCGTGATGACTCACAGGCATCACGTGCGTCCGGGGCCGGGCTACGTCGTCGGGCGTACCCCT
This sequence comes from Micromonospora sp. NPDC005220, assembly GCF_040607895.1. Classification (NCBI taxonomy): domain Bacteria; kingdom Bacillati; phylum Actinomycetota; class Actinomycetes; order Micromonosporales; family Micromonosporaceae; genus Micromonospora; species Micromonospora sp. NPDC005220. The sequence goes on along the minus strand of NZ_JBEXHP010000080.1, from coordinate 2,903 downwards.
GATGTCGTCGCTCGTCGGACGACCCGGCCGGAGCCGGCGGGCAGCATCGCGGTATGCCTCGGATCCGACCCGCCACCCGCAAAGCGCTGCTCACTCTGCACCTGGTCACCTCGCTGGGCTGGCTCGGCGCCGACCTGGTGCTGCTCACCCTCGGCATCGCCGTGCAGCGGGGCGCCGACCCGGGGGTGGTCTATCCGGTCATGACCCTGGTCGGCACGGTGCTGTTCGCGCCGCTGAGCGTCCTGGTCTGGCTGATCGGAGTCGCCAGTTCGCTGCTCACCCCCTGGGGTCTGCTGCGCTACCGCTGGGTGCTGGTCAAGCTCGTGCTCACCACGGTGATGGTCGGGCTGGTGCTGTTCCTGCTCACCCCGAACCTGCGCCACGCCGGAGCGGTCGGCGCCGCCCTGCCCGCCCGGGATCGCGCCGACCTGGTCATCGCGCCGGCGGTGTCGACCAGCCTGATGATCATCGCGACGGTGCTCTCCACCTACAAGCCGTGGGGCCGACGGGCTCGGCCACGGGGGCCGGCAGCGGCGTGAGGCGGTCAGGGGGGCGGTGGGTTGTTGCTGCGGTCGAGGGCCGCGCCCAGCCGGGTGGCGAGGGCCAGGTGGGCGGCTCGGGCCTGGCGAAACGCGTAGCGGAACAGCGGCGTCGGCGCGGTCAGCGTGATCTCCACGTCGATGCGGACCAGGCCATCCGGCTCGGCGCCCAGACGGGTGTGGTTGCGCACCGTGGTGGCCGGCCACTGGCGGGCCACCATGACGATCTCGTCGGCCTCGCTGATCAGCACGTCCGCCTGGTAGGTGGTTCGGAAGCGCAGCGGCCCGGCCGCCAACCGGTCGTTGATCGTGTAGCTGGCCTGGGCGCCGGGCCGGGGCGGCACCCGGCGGACCCGGACGATCAGCGGATGCAGCTCACCCTGCCGGGTCAGGTCGCTGAGCAGCGCGGCCGCCTCGGCGGGTGAGCACCGGGCCTGAACGGTGTAGCTGAAGGTATCGCTGCTGAGCACACCGTCTCCTGCCGTCGTTGGTCGCCCGATCGTCCCGTACCGATGTCTGGCTGGCAACGCCCGACGGACGCCCGGGCAGCTGCGCGGGGTGCGGCGAGAGCCGGGGCAGGCCGCACAGCCCGGCACGGACGTGGCGCTGCTGGCAGCGGGGTACGCGTCGGTGACGGCCATCCGGGCGGTCACCGACGCGACCGACATCGACCTGGACGGCCTGGACGAGCAGCTCTGACGAGGACGTCCGGCGCGCTCAGGCGCCGGGCAGCACCTCGGGAGTGGCCGCGCCGGCGAAGTAGGGCTCCGGGGCACCGAAGAGGCCGAGCAGGCCGGTCACCCAGAGCTGTCGGTGCACGAACCGGCTCGGCTCGGTGACCACCAGCTTGACGTCGCTGACCTCGGCCGTCTGGAAGCCGGCCACCATGGCGCTGATGCCGACCGAGTCGATGAAGGTGACCAACCTCATGTTCAGCTCGATGCGCAGCGGGCGGCCCTTGGCCAGCACCTCCGCGATCGCTTCGCGCACCTCGTACGCGGTGTCGACGTCGATCTCGCCCCGTGGGGCGATCTCCACGACACCACCGGACAGAACCGACTTCACGATCGACAGGCTCACGCGAGCACCTCCACCCGCCCGTCCCCCGGGCGCCTCATCAGTACGCGGGCCGCGACCGAGAGTATTCCTCCGACGGCCTCGGTCGCCACCCCTCGGGATGAGCAATTCACGGATCCGGGCCCACAAAGCCACCCATATCCGCACTTTTCAGTATCTGATTACTCAAGACTTTTCGTTATCTGATCATCGACGATCGGTCGTGACCGACGCGCCGCCGAACCAGGGTAGCGGGCCGCACCCGACGCACCCGGCAACCGGCCGAGGTCATCCGACTGCCCCGTGTGCCGTCGGCGTGTCGCCCACCGCCGTCCGACGCGATCGGCGCCCACTGTTGCCGACGCGCCCTAGCATCGACCGGAGGCACCACCGCGACGGAGAGGATCTTCGATGATCAAGCGACTTGCCGGGCTGGCCGGCGTCGGCGTTCTGCTCGCTCTCGTCCTGGCCTGCGGTTTCGGTGGCGGAGACGACGATGACGACGACGACGACTTCGCCTGGGGCGTCGCCGTGTCGGCGGTGCGCTGAGTCGGCGCCGCACCGAGTCACGGCGGGCCGAGTTCCCGGTGCTCCGCGGCGGGCGGGGTTTGCGTCCGGCTGACGCGGGGCACTGCGGGGTGGACGACACCGTGACGCGCTGGAAAGACGCCGAAGTCCGAAGTGGCCGGCGGCTTCGGCACCTGAGGAGGTAACCACGATGTTCGGAACCAACCTGCTTGACCGCCGCAGCAAGCCGGAGCGGATCGCGGACCAGGCCTGGGAGCACCTGCTCTCGGCCGTCAGCTCCGCCGGAGACAGTGTGCGGGACACCGCCCGCTCGGCCCGCCGCAACAGCAGCGACCTCGCCGACGGGGCGGGTGACCTGGTGGGATCCGCCGCCGAAGAGGCGCGACGCCGTGCCTCGCTGGCCTTCGACGCGCTCGCCGGCCGACAGCCGGCACTGCCCTGGACGCTCCTGATCGGCGCCGCGCTCGTCGGCGCGGCGGTCGGTTGGGCCGTCGGCTCCGCCGCACGGGCCGCCGGCAGCCGCGACGACCGTGCCGTCGACGACGTGGAGTTCGTCGACGTCGACCGCCCCAACTCCCCCGCCGTCTGAACGACAGCACCACCACGGGCCCCGCTCGCCTCAGGTCGAGCGGGGCCCGCCGTGGTGGCACATCCGGCCGCCCGCGTCGATCATGCAGTTGTGGTGGTGGAGGGTGGGTGGGCCGGGGGGGCGGGGGGCGGGCCCCGCCCGCCGGCCCGCCGGGCGGGGGGGGGGGGGGGGTGCGGGCGGGTGACCCCCGC
>NZ_JBEXHP010000079.1:0-28467 GCF_040607895.1 Micromonospora sp. NPDC005220 | reverse complement strand
ATCCGAACATCTTCCCGGATGTTGCTGCCTCAGACGCGCGGGAGACAGCAACATCCGGGAAGTTGCGCGAGCCTTCCTCATTGATCATGCGCTCCGCGCAAGATCGCGCTCGATCCTGGATGTAGTGGCATCCCAGCGCGCCAATGCCACTACATCCATGTTCGAGCGCGATCATGTGTGGGGTCGAGCGCCCCAGTGGGTTCGAGCGCCCCGCCGACGGGCGGCGGTCAGGCGCGGGCGGCGGCGAGCACCTGGCCGACCAGGGCACCCGAGGTGCCCGAGCGTTCGTACTCGGGCCGGTTGAGGCTGCCGCCCATCAGCGGCGCCGGGTTACGGTGCACGGCCGGGCTGTCCGAGCTGACCAGGGCCGCGAAGTGGTACTCGTCGGCGCCGGTCGCCTCGACGATCCGGGCGATGTTGCGCGGGGTGATGCCGCCGCCTGGCATGACGATGATCCGGCCGGCGGCCCGGCGCACCAGGTCGGCGATGAGCGGAGCGCCCTCCAGCACGCTGACCTCCTGGCCGGAGGTGAGCACCCGGTGCACGCCCAGCTCGATCAGCTGCTCCAGCGCCGCGTGCGGGTCGCGGGTCATGTCGAACGCCCGGTGGAAGGTGATGCTGGTACCGCCTGCGGCGGCGATCAGCCGGCGGGTGGTCGGCACGTCGACGTCACCCTCGGCGGTCAACGCGCCGATCACGATGCCGTGCGCGCCGGCTGCCACCGCGGCCCGGACGTCCCGCTCCATCGCCTCGATCTCGAACGGCGAGTAGATGAAGTCGCCGGCCCGGGGACGGACGATCACGTGTACCCGGATCCGGTCGACCGCGCGCACTGTCGTCTCGATGGTGCCCAGGCTGGGGGTCAGCCCGCCGTCGAAGAGCGCGGAGCACAGCTCCACCCGGTCGGCGCCGGCCTCCTCGGCGGCGACCGCCCCCTCGACGCTGTCGATGCAGATCTCGAATGTGCTCATGATTCTTCCTTTTCCGTGCGAGACGTACGAGACGATGCCGTGGTCCAGTCGATGACGGCCGTGACGGCGCCGACCGGTACGCCGCCGCCGAGCACCGGCACCTGGCGCAGCGCGTCGGCCCCACCCACCGGTACGCCCACGGCGTCGAGGGCGGCGAGGGCGATGGCGGTGGTGGCCCGGGGCGAACCGTCGATCGCCTTCACCGCCACCGCGTGTCCGTCCGGTGCGGCCACCGCGAGCACACCCTCCGCCCCGCCCTTGGCGAGGACGCCGGGCAGCGCCCGCATCAGGTCGGTGTTCGGGTGCCCGTGCCAGCCGCCGACGTACTCCGGGTGTTCGCGCATGGCCTGCGCGACAAGCGCCTCGTCGCTCCCGGTGGGCGCGGTGACCAACGCCTGGAACGTGCGGGCCAGGCCGGTCAGCGGCAGGCCGAACAGTGGTGCGCCGCAGCCGTCGACCGCGTGGTGCGCGATCGGCGTGCCGGCCAGCCGGGCGACGGCGGCGGCGGTTTCCCGCTGGAGGGGGTGATCCGGGTCGAGGTAGTCGTGGGTGCTCCAGGACCGGGCGACGCAGGCGACCAGCATCGCGGCGTGCTTGCCGGAGCAGTTCATCCGGATCCGGTCGCGCATTCCGCCGGCGCGGATCAGCCGGTCCCGGGTCGGTTCGTCCTCCGGCCAGTCCACCGGGCAGCCGAGCGCGTCCTCGGCCAGGCCGGCTCCGGCCAGCATCGCGCGAACCACATCGACGTGCCGGTCGTCGCCGGTGTGGCTGCCGGCGGCGAGGGCCAGCGCCGGGCCGGTCAGCTCGTCGCCCGCCGCGATCCGGCAGGCCAGTGCCTGCACCGGCTTGAGGGTGGAGCGGGGGAGCACCGGCTCGTCGGGTACGCCGGCGGCGAGGGCGACGGTCCCGTCCGGGTCGAGCACCACGACACTGCCGTAGTGCCGGCTCTCGACGAAGCCGTTGCGCACGACCCGGGCCAGTTCGGCGTAGCGGAAGATGGTCACCGCGGGGTGTTCCCTTCGAGAAGCGGCGGGGGCAGCTCGGCGGTCCGCCGTCCGCGCCGGCCACCGAAGCGGCCGTTGCGGGCCTGGAGTACGCGGGCGACCTTGGACAGCGAGGCGTTGACCACCAGGTAGATCAGCGCCACCACCAGGAACGTCTGGATCAGCAGGTGGGTGTACGAGGAGAGCACCTGCCCGCTGTAGAGCAGCTCGGTGTAGCTGACCACGAAGCCGAGCGAGGTGTCCTTGAGCAGCCCGACCAGTTGGCTGACCAGGGACGGGGCGAGCTGGAGCAGCGCCTGCGGCAGCACCACCAGCGCCATCACCTGCCCGCGGCGCAGCCCGACCGCGAGGCCGGCCTCGGTCTGCCCACGGTCCAGCGCCAGGATGCCGGACCGGAAGATCTCCGCGAACGCCGCCGAGTTGGAGACCACCAGCGGCACCACGAGCTTCCAGAACAGCGGGAAGTTCAGCCCGTACTGCGGCAGCGCGAACAGCGTCACGTAGATCAGCAGCAGGGTGGGAACGGTCCGGAAGATTTCCACGTACGCGCCGGCCAGCCAGCGCAGCGGTCGGTGCGTCGACAGCCGGCCGAGCGCCAGGAGCAGTCCGAGCGCGGCGCTGAGCACCGCGGTCGCGGCGGCGGCGCGCAGGGTGGCCCACAGCCCGTTCAGCAGGTACCGCCAGATCGGCCAGGTGGTGAACGGCTCCCACCGGGCGGCAGCCAACTCGCCGTGGCTGGCGAACTGGTGGATGGCGGCGACCAGGGCACCGGCCAGGAGAATGGCGCCCAGCACGGTGGCGATCCGGATCCGCCGTTGGGCGCGCGGGCCGGGTTCGTCGAAGAGGATCTGTTGCGTCTTGTTCATCGGACGATCGCCAGCCTTCGTTCGAGCAGGCCGGTGACCTGACCGATGATCAGCGCCAGCAGCATGTAGGCCAGGCCCGCGCCGGTGAAGACGGCGATCGGTTGAGCCTCGACCAGATTCACGTTGTTGGCCGCCTGGGTCAGCTCGACCACGCCGACGGCGGCGGCCAGTGAGGTGTTCATCAGCAGCGCGATGCAGATGTTGCCGATCGGCTGGATCACCGCCCGGAGTCCCTGCGGCAGGATCACGTGCCGCAGGGACTGGCCGAAGGTGAGCCCGATCGCGCGGGCTGCCTCGGCCTGGCCCACACCGACGGTGTTGATCCCGGCCCGGATCGCCTCGGCCAGGTACGCCCCCTCGTACACCGCGATGACGATCGCGGCGGAGGTGAACAGCGGGAACGTGATGCCGATGGTCGGCAGCGCGAACACGAAGAGCACCAGGAGGGCCAGCAGCGGCAGGTTCTGGAACACCTCGACGTACCCGGTGCCGATGGCGCGCAGCAGCGGGACGGGGGCGATCCGCAAGGTGGCCACGACGATGCCGAGCAACATCGCGCCGACGGTGGTCACGACGGTCAGTTCGACCGTCGTGACCAGGCCGTGGCCAAGCTCGCTCAGGTGGGCGGTGAGGGCTTCCATCGGTACGAGAGGCTGCTCAGGAGCCGTCGGCGGAACCGAGGGCGGGCGGGGTGGGCGCGCCACCCTCGACCACCGAGCCGAGGGTGCCCTCCCAGACCTTCGCCCAGGTGCCGTCCGCCTGGATCTTCTTCAGCCAGTTGTTGACGAACTCCTTGAACTGGGCGTCCTCCCGGTTGAGGCCGATGCCGTACGCCTCGGTGGTGAACGGCTCGCCGACCACCTTCATCCCCGGGTTCGCCTGGGCGCCCGAGGCGAGCAGCGTGAAGTCCTGCACGTACGCGTCGCCGCGCTTCTGCAGCAGCGCCTGCAACGCCTGCGGGTCGGTGCCGAAGGCGATCTGCTTCGAGCCGGGCGCGGCGGAGGGCAGCGCGGTGACGGCGGGGGTGTTCGCCCCGACGATCACGGTCTTGCCGGCGAGGTCCTTGACGCTCTTGATCGAGGTGTCGTCCTTGCGGACCCCGACGGCGAGGCCGGAGGTGAGGTACGGCCCGGCGAAGGCGACCTGGGTGGCCCGCTGCGGGGTGATCGTGTACGTCTGGAAGACCGCGTCCACCGACTTGGCCTGGAGCATGGCCTCCCGGGTCTGGGTGCCGATGGTCGTCGTCTTCACCTCGGGCTTGCCGATGATGTACTTCGCCAGCAACTTGGCCATGTCGGCGTCGAAGCCCTCGATGGTGCCGCTGACCGGGTTCTGCTGGGAGAGCAGCGGCGCATCCAGGGATCCGCCGATGTTCAGGTAGCCGCGCTTGCGGATCGCCTCCATCGTGGAACCGGCCGGGATGTCCGCGTCGGTGGCGACCGGGGCGGCGTCGTACACCGACTGCGCGACGACGCCGTCGCCGCCCAGGCCGGGGTTGCCGGGCAGCGCCGGAGCGCTGCCGCCGCTGTCGCCGCCGCAGCCGGCAGCGGCGAGAGTCACCGCCACCGCGGTGGCGGTGAGGGCGAGCGACCGCCGCCCGGTGAAGCTCATCTTGAGGATTGACATGACACCCTCCCGTTGGGGGCTAGTGCTGGAGGATCTTGGATAGGAAGTCGCGGGCCCGCTCGGTGCGCGGGGCTGCGAAGAAGTCGTCGGGAGCGCCGGATTCGACGATCCGACCGTCGTCCATGAAGACCACCCGGTCGGCGGCGCGACGGGCGAAGCCCATCTCGTGGGTCACCACGATCATGGTCATTCCCTCGGCGGCCAGGGAGACCATCACGTCGAGCACCTCGTTGACCATCTCCGGGTCGAGGGCCGAGGTCGGCTCGTCGAAGAGCAGCACCTTCGGCTGCATCGCCAGGGCCCTGGCGATCGCGGCCCGCTGCTGCTGCCCGCCGGAGAGCTGGGCCGGGTGATGGTCCGCCTTGTCGGCGATACCGACGCGCTCCAGCAGGGCCATCGCCTGCTGCCGCGCCTCGGGTCGGGGGATCCGGCGGACCCGGGTTGGGCCGAGGGTGATGTTGTCCAACACCGTCTTGTGGCCGAAGAGGTTGAAGGACTGGAAGACCATGCCGACATCGGCGCGTAGCCGGGCCAGTGCGCGGCCCTCGGCGGGCAGCGGCTCACCGTCGATCTCGATGCTGCCCTGCCCGGCCGTCTCCAGTCGGTTGAGGCAGCGGCACAGGGTCGACTTGCCGGAGCCGGAGGGCCCCACCACGACGACCACCTCGCCGGCGGCCACCGTGAGGTCGATGTCCTTGAGCACGTGCAGCGGACCGAACCACTTGTGCAGGCCGCGTACCGACACCATCGGTCGGTTCGCACCCGTCGTCTCCGGTGCCACCAGACGGCCTCACTTCCTTCGACTACAAAACTAAGTCAGCTTCATATCGAACCAACAGCGCCATCTAAAGGTAGCCAGCAAACTAAGTCAACCGGTTGCTTGAACAAACTGCGGGTGCTAAGAAGCTGACGTGACGATTGACGACGCGCCACGCGATGCCCTCCGGGGCGGCCCCCGGGAGCTACTGCGCTGGGTGGCCACCGGTGCGGCCGTCAGTCGGGCCGACCTGTCCCGACTCTCCGGGCTGTCCCCCTCGACGGTCTCCCAGCGGGTCGAGGCGTTGATCAGCCAGGGGTTGCTGGAGGAGACCGGCGCCGGGCGATCCCGGGGCGGGCGACGGCCCCGCCAGCTAGCCGTGCCCACCGGCGGCGCCGTGGTCGGCGCCATCGACCTCGGCGCGCACCACGCCCGCGTCGGCACGCTGGATCTCTCCGGGCGGGTTGTCCAGGCCCGCACCCTGCCGGTTCGCATCGAGGACGGCCCGGAGGCGGTGCTCGGCGCGCTCCTGGCCGAGGTCACCACGCTGGTGGGCAGCGATCCGGCGGCCTCGGCTGGCCGGGTGTCGGCGGCGACCGGCTCGACCGTGACGGATGGCTCGGCGGCGGGTGCGCTCCGGGGCATCGGCATCGGGATTCCCGGTCCGGTGCAGCACGCCACCGGGCGGATCGTCAGCCCGTCGCGCATGCCCGGCTGGAACGGCTTCGACGTCGCCGCGTTCTGCGCCGGCCGGGTCGACGTGCCGGTCATCGTGGACAACGACGCCAACCTGATGGCGCTCGGCGCGCACCGCACCGCGCATCCCGAGTTGGACCACGCCGTCTACATCAAGGCCGGCACCGGCATCGGCTCAGGTGTGATCTCCAGTGGACGGTTGCACCGTGGTGCGCAGGGCTCGGCCGGGGACATCAGCCACTGCCGGGTGGTGGCCGATCCCGCGCCGCCGTGCACCTGTGGCAACGCCGGTTGCCTGGAGGCGGTGGCCAGCGGCGCCGCCCTGGTCACCGCGCTCCGGGAGCAGGGCGTACCGGTCGACGACCTGACCGGTGTGATCCGCCTGATCGACGATGGTGACCGGCAGGCCACCGCCCTGGCCCGGCAGGCCGGCCGCGCGGTCGGCGAGATCCTGGCCGTGGTGGTCAACTTCTTCAACCCGCAGGTGGTGGCCCTCGGCGGCCGGCTCGCCGACTGTGAACCGCTGCTGGCCAGCATGCGGGCCACCCTCTACGAGCGGTGCCTCCCGCTGGCCACCCAGACCCTGCTCATCGAACGGGTCACCGCCGGCCAGGACGTCGGCATCACCGGCGCCGCCCACCTGGTGATCGACCACGTCGTAGCGGCCGCCTGACCTCGCCTGCTCCGATACCCAGCGTGATTCGCCCTGCACGTCACGCCGGATAGGCAACCTCTTGACCGGGCTCCGCCGCAGATCATCCTGACATTTTCCTTACAGGCAGTCACGTAGCTTTCCGGTGTTCCTCACTCACCCGTGATCGCCCTGGAGGTTTCGACATGCGGATCAACGGACGGCTGCTCATGCCGATCTCGTTGTCAGCGGTGCTGGCGACCGCCGCCTGTGGCCTGTCGACACCGGCGTCTGGCCAGGCCGACGTCCCACTCTCCGCCCCGACTGCCCAGAACTCAGCTCCGAGCCGCAGCGACACGACGACCTCCAGCCCGACCCCGGAGATCCCGACCGACGCGCAGATCCCCACCAGGGCCGCCGGCACCTTCACCACCGCCACCGGCACCGGTCGCGTGACTGGCAAGGGCAGGAAGCGGGTGCGCTACAGCGTCTCGGTGGAGAAGGGCATCGCCTGGGGTGACATCCCCGCCTGGAAGCCGGACCGGTTCGCCGCGAGCATCGAGCAGGTGTTGGCGGCACCGAACGGGTGGGCCACGTCGGCACAGCACCCGGTCACCAACGCGGCGGTGAACCTGACCCGGGCGTCCTGGTCCTTCCAGCGGGTCGGCACCTTCAGGGCCGACGTCGACGTGCGGCTCGCGACACCGAGGACAGTGGACCGGCTCTGCGGTGCCAGCGGCGTCGACACCGAGGGCGTCTACTCCTGCAGGTACGGCAAGACCATCATGATCAACCTGCGGCGCTGGCTCCAGGGGTCACCGGGATACCCGGTCAGCATCGACGAGTACCACGCCGGCGTGATCAATCACGAGTTTGGCCACTTCCTCGGCTTCGCCCACATGAAGTGTGGCGGTCGCGGCAAGCCGGCCCCGGTCATGATGACCCAGACGATGGGCCTGGGCGGGTGCGTGCCCAATGTCAGCCCGTTCGTCGGCAACGGGCAGTTCGTCAGCGGACCGTGGGCACCGTCCTGACCTGGTGGTTCCCACCTCGCGACCGCCGCTCGGCCGAGCGCGTCGCCGCGTGTGCCGGGCAGTACCGGAACGGAACAAGCGGGCCCGGCGTGACGCCGCGCCGCCTGAACACGTAACTGCTTCAGCTGGTGGTGCTCAGACCCTGTAGACCCTTGAGCATCTCGGCGAAGTCGGTGGTCGCCGCAGGCGGCGGCGTCTTAATGGTCACCGCCTTGCCGTAGTCGGTGTAGTCGATCACCATGCCGCCCATCCTGCCCATCACCGAGCGGCGCTTTGTGATCATTTTCAGGTACCTCGAAGTCCCACGATGGCCGTCCGGCCTTATCGGCATCCAGTCTCCAGATCTTGGACAGTTTCCGTCCTGAATAGTCCTGCGCGAACGGAAACTGTCCAAGATCTCGACCGAGTTGACGGGGCGGGCCGCGGCCCGCCGCTTCGATGGCGGTGCGGAGAGCCGCCTCGACATCGCCGACCCTCATCGTGAAGGTCGGTGCTCAGCCGAGGACGCTGATGTAGCGGCGTGCCGCCTCCGAGCTGCCCTGCACGAGTGCCATGGCTTCGGCGAGGCGCTGCTTGCTCTGTTCGCCGTGTGCGATGGCTTCGGCGATCGCCGGGTGCCCGGTACCAGCGGAGATGGCGCGTAGCCGGGCCAGCATCTGCTCGGTGTTGTCGGCGGCGGCCCGGATCTGGTTAATTGTGGAGTTGCCCTGCTCCGCGGCCTGCATCAACGCCGCCTTGACTTCCTCGATGCTGGCCATGCCGCCCTCCGTCTGATGATCGCGCTAACGAGTTCACGTTTGCGTGGTCGGACGGACACTATCGGAGATGAAGGTGGCACGCAGCCCACGCTGGTTACATGTACTCGGCGGCCGTGCGCTCCACGTCGGCGATGAACTCTTCAAGCTGCGTCTCGGTGGGATCGCGGTCCTGAAGCAGCTTGCCGAGGAATACGATCTGCATCTGGAGGGCGGTCTCAGGGCTGAGATTGTCGATCAGCCCGACCTCGCCGAGGGCGGCGCGGACGAGGCCTTCCATCTCCAAAGTGGGCAGCGACTCCGCGCCCGGAAACTGGGTGCGCGTCTCGGCGACGAAGCGAGCGACGTCGGTGGGGGAGTGGGCGGCGCCGAAGCGGTCGTTGACCGTGATGGCGAACGCTGCGCCGATCACCTGGTTCCCGCCGCGCCATCCGGAGGACTCCAACCCGTCCAGGAGTTGGTCCACGGTGCCCCAGTCACGCCGTGCCATCGCGCGAATCAGCTCGCTGAACTCGGTCCGTACGCTCACGATCTCGTAACCTCGCTATTCCCTTGCGGATTGATTGAACGGAGCGGTGGACGGCGATGCTCGCCACCAACCCCACCACGACGAGGTGTCCCGCCGCATCCGGTGCTTCGTTGAGGAGACGCTGCCCTACCGTAGGGCCGACCGTCGGGGTTGTGGTGCCGGCTTGCTGCGCCCCTGGTGGACCCTGCGGGCCCCGAATGATCGTGAACGCTTCCCTGGCCGCCGCCACCGACTTCTGGGTGTTCTCCTGGACGTCCTCAACCTTCCTGGTCATCGTACTCAGGAAGGAGGCGACGTTCCTTCGTGCGGAATCGCGCTCGACGGTCTCGGCGAGCAGATCCTCACCGGACGGTGTGGCTGAGTCGGAGGGCTGCGTGACCGGGGCAGAGCCGGGAGCGACCGCATTGGAGTAGGCGCCTACGCGGTCGGCCGCCTCGCTGATCAGGCGGGCGAGTTTGCCGGCCTTCTCGCCAGCGGTCTTGCTTTCGGTCACAGCGCCGGTGAGTTCGGGATGCCCGCTGCCCTGCCCTGCATGGGTGTAGTGCGTATTGGCCTGTTCCGCGTCAGCCTGAGCGCGTCGCGCGACAACGGCGGCGCTGTGCAGGGTGTCGATGGCGCTTCTCAGTTGGGCGACAACTTCGCCGATGCTTCCGCTCATCCGATGATGGCGAGGTAGGCGGCAGCATGGTCCTTGGCAGCCTTGATTCGGCGAAGCACCAACTCGACCTCGTCGGCAGCCTCACGGAGGGCCTTCCGGGACTGCTTCGCCTCGCCGCGTTCGCTGTCGTGCAGGGCTGCGATTGCCAGAGCGGTCGCGTCGGCGAGCTTGGCATTGGCCTTCTCGACGCTCATCCGAGCGTTGTCGAGTGCTTGATCGCCCTTCCGGATCGTCACCTTAACATCGCCGATGGTCACTGCCGCACGTTAACCGAGTTCGGTCGTCGAGCGCAGCCCCCGCGGCGGGTGGGTGTCCCAGGAGACCCCGAGACACCCACCGAAGCCTCAGCGGGAAATGCGGGTCGAGCGCACGAAGCTTGCCCAGGCGGTGGGGGAGAAGGTGAGGGACGAGCCCTGCGGATCCTTGCTGTCGCGCACGGCGACGATGCCGGGCAGGTTGTCGGCGACTTCGACGCACTCACCGCCGTTGCTGCCACTGCGGGTGCTCTTGCGCCAAGAAGCGCCGGTCAGATCAACCATGGTGGACCTCCCCGATGATCTTGTTGATCAGGTGCCTTGATTGTCCTTCATCGAGAGCAAGCTGATCCAGGCTTGACCAGACCTGCTCGTAAGCGGCGAACTCGTCGGGACGATCAAGGTAGAGAGCACCCGTCCACGACTCGCAGTAGATCACCGAAGGCTCCGGAAGGGTGCGGTTGCCCAACGGGAAGTCGAGCATCACGAAGGATCCCGCCTCGACGCCTCGGTGCAAACCTGCAGTGAGCGGAAGGATTCGGATCGAGTTGGTCGCTGTGTTCGCCAACATCAGCAGGTGGTTGAGTTGATCCGCCATCGTCTCGGGGCTGCCGACGGTGCGTAGCAGGGCGGCCTCGGAGAGGATCACGTCCAGCTTCGGAGGCGGCGGCAGGCGACGTCTCAACAGGGCTTGACGTTGCAGGCGGACCTGCACCAAGCACTCCCGCTCTTCGTCGCTCACCTCCGTTCGGTGCTGGTAGACGCCCAGCGCGTAGCCCCGGTGCTGTAGGAGACCCGGCACCATTGCTTCGTTGAAGAAGCGCAGATGGGACGCGGCGGATTCGAGGCCGACGTACAGCTCGAACCATTCCGGGACGGCGTCGCCGTACGCGTGCCACCAGCCCTTCGCTTTCGTCTCGCCGGCAAGGGAGATGAGCGCCTGGGTCAGCTCGCCCGTCGCCCCGTACAGCTCGCACATCGCTCGGACGTCGACGCCGCGCACGGAGCCGAGCCCGCTCTCGATCCGCCACACCTTCTGGCGGCTGCACTCCAGCGCCTCGGCGACCGCGTCGAGGGTCGCCCCGGCCTCGGTGCGCAGGTCACGTAGCGCCCTGCCGAGCTGGCGTCGGGGCACCGTCGAGCCCATGTCATCGGCCACCCGGCTCTCCTTCCTGTTGAGTTTTGCAACATCCCCGACAGCCGTTTTGCAACAGGGAAACGTTGCGCACAAATAGCGGAACAGTGTGAGTCGACATTCATTGCGATGGTGCTTACGACCTTACAAGATTGGTCCGACACCGGCGATGGACGCGCAATTCCCGCGCTGGCGAACGTCGATCAAATACGAGGAAGGGTGGTGCTGCTTCGTGCGCGCGTTTCTCCGTCATCTCCGGGCCGAGCCACCCCGGCCGGCGTTCTATCGGGCGGCCAACTACGTACCCCTGAAGCCCTGGCAGGTCCGTGAGCGCACCTTCACCAGACGCGGCCGGCGTGGCGTGGACGCCGCAGAGGTCGCCGAGTTCCTCGACCGGGTCGCCGACGACCTGGCCGAGGTGTACGCGGCGTTGGGCAGCAGCCGGCGGGAGACCGAGCGGATCAAGGATGCGCTGAGGTGCTGGCAGTCCCAGCGGGCGTCTGAGGATCTGGCGGCCCGCCGATGAGCGCCCGGTGGGTGGCGCACCTGCCGTTCACTGCCGCCGACCTGCCGGCGGCCCAGCACTTCGCCGGGACGTTGGCCCGTTCGCTGAGTTTCCTGTCCGAGGTGGACGCGGGCGAAGCCACCGTGTCCGCCGAGGACGCCCAGGGCGTACGCCATCGGGTGTTCTGTGACCTGCCCCTCGACGGCGGCCGGCGGTGCGTGCGGCGGGTGGAGCACGACGGTGACTGCGCGGCACGGCGGTGTCGGTGACCGCCGCGCCCGTCGTCGTCTGCCCGGACTGCGACGGGATGACTTTCACGCTGCAACCGTGCCGGTGTACCACCTACGGCGACCGGTTCCTCGCCGACGACGACGTGCTCGGGCCGCGCCGGGAGGCGTACCGGAGCTGCGAGCAGTGTCGCGGCGCGGGCACCGTCGCGAACCCCTGTTATCGCTGTGGGAGGCGCGGCCGGCGGCGGGCGCAGCTCGTGGTCACCGTCGCCAACCTGGACACCGGCGCGGTCGCGTCCCACCAGGTCGTGCCCGGCGGCCTCGACCCCCACCGCGACCCGGCGGGTGCGTGGGTGGTCGACCTTGCTCCCCGGGTACGCGAGCTCGCCGCCATCGTCGGCGCGGTCGTCACGGACACCGACGAGCCGTCGCTGTGGCTGTCGAGGCAGTGGCGACCTGATCTGCCCGCCGCGCAGCGGCACGAGTTGGAGGCCGAGGCCATTGTGCGGGCCGATCACACCCCCTGGCGGTTGGTGCTGGGCCGATCCACCGCCGCGCCCACTGTCGACTCGGCCGCCCGGCTGGCGAGGCTCTGCGCCGTGGCTGACCTGCTGCTGCTCGACCTGGTCGTCGAGGCCCGCCGGCAGGGCGCGGTGTTCGGCTGGGCCATCCGGTACGAGGTGCCCGGCTCCCCGGTGCCGTCAGGCTTGTCCGGCTGGAATCTGGACCTGCCGGAGGCGGTGGTCCGCACCGACGCGACCGCCGCACTCGACGGGCTCGCCGGGCGGGGTCTGAATGTCCCCGCCCGGCTGTTGCGGCCCGACTCGCCGCGCATACCCGACGCGGCGGCCGTGGATGTCGACCAGCTCGAACGGCGCATCCTCGCCGACTGCGTCGATGCGGCCGGCGGCGACGACCTGCCCGGCGCGCAGGCCCTGTGGCGGGACGGCCGCTGGTGGCACACGACGCTGCGTGCCGGCGAGCCGGTGGAGATCCTCACCGAGCAGCCCACCGGTCAGGTGGTTCGCCGAGTGCAGGTGCCGGTGACCCGCGGCTACGAGCCACCCGACCCGTCCTGGCTGGGTGAACCAGTGGACTGGCGGGCCTGCCCGGACTGCCGGCCCGGCAGCCGGCTGCGCGTCTGCGACTGTCGGCTCGGCGGTCGTGCTGCCGACCTCGACTGCCCGCACTGCTGCGGCGCCGGCCTGCGCCCGTCCGCGCTGCACTGCTTCACCTGCGGGGACACCCACCGCCTGCACCGGACCCTGTCGGTCACCATCACCGACCTGCGGCACCGGGTGGTGCACCTGGCTTGGCAGGCCGGTACGCCGGAGGTCGCCCCACTGGTCGCCACCCAGCCCGGTGGTAAACCCGTCGTCCAACTCCCCGACCGCTACCGGCTCGGCTCCTGGGCGGCCGTCCTCGGCGCGCCGCCCGACGACCTCGCCGACGCCGACGGCGGGCACCCGATCGGCAAGGACCTCCGCGACGGGTACGTCACGCTGCCGTGGGCCGGGGCCGACCCGGTTGCGGAGTACGTGCGCGACGCCGGTCGTGGCACGGCCGCCGGTCGGCTGATCGTGGTGGCGGCACCCCCCGACGCGCCACCGTTGCCCGAGCTGATGCGGCTCGCCCTCGGCCTCGACCTGGCCCTCGTGGTGGGCGTGTGCGACCTGCGGCACAACACCGACGACCCGCTGCTCGCCGACGGACTGAGCTGGTCGGTCGAGCTGAAGCCGCGTGATGCGCCCGTCCGCCCCGACGACTTCCCCTACCGGCCGAGCCTGGCCGCCGCGCTCGCCTGGTGTGTCGAGTGTCTGACCGACGCCGTCGCCGGGGCCGCCCCGACCGACCCGACAGCGCCAATTCCGGTGCCCTGCTCGGGGCCGCGTGACGTCGCCGACCCCGAGCCGGAACTGCTGCGCCTGGCGGCCCAGCACGCCGGGCAGGTGGTCACCGTGCGCTTCACCCGCGCCGGCTGCACCGTGCACCGGCACGACGACGACGGCGTACGCCTCCTCGCCGCTGCTCCCGACCTGCGCGACGTCCCGACGGACTGAGGGTCGTCGGGCCGGCGGTGCGGGCCGGACCGGGTGGTTACTCCGGGACGCGGCGGTAGGCGCCGTCGCTGGCCGAGGTGGCCATCGAGGCGTACGCGCGCAGCGCCGCCGACACCGGCCGCTGCCGATCGGTCGGGGTGTACGGCTTGTCGCGCTTCTCCTCGGCCACCCGGCGCGCTTCCAACTCCTCGGCGGGCACGTTCAGCTCGATCGACCGGTTCGGGATGTCGATGACGATCTCGTCGCCGTCGCGGACCAGGGCGATCATTCCGCCGGAGGCAGCCTCGGGGGAGACGTGCCCGATGGAGAGCCCGGACGTGCCACCGGAGAAGCGGCCGTCGGTGAGCAGCGCGCAGGAGCGGCCCAGCCCGCGTCCCTTCAGGAACGAGGTGGGGTAGAGCATCTCCTGCATGCCGGGGCCGCCCTTGGGCCCCTCGTACCGGATCACCACCACGTCCCCGGCGACCACCTGCTTGGCGAGGATCGCGGTCACCGCGTCGTCCTGCGACTCGTAGACCTTCGCCGGGCCACGGAAGGTCAGGCAGTCGTCCGGCACGCCGGCGGTCTTCACCACGCTGCCCTCGGGTGCCAGGTTGCCGTGCAGGATGGCCAGCCCACCGTCGGCGGAGTACGCGTGCTCGCGGTCCCGGATGCAGCCGTCGGCCGCGTCGGTGTCCAGCGTCGACCAGCGGTTGGTGGTGGAGAAGGGCTCGACGGTACGCACCCCGCCCGGCGCGGCGTGGAACAGCTCGACCGCCTCCGGGGTCGGCGTGCCGCCTCGCACGTCCCAGTCGGTCAGCCACTGTGCCAGCGAGGGGGAGTGCACGGCGTGCACGTCCCGGTTGAGCTGCCCGGCCCGGTCCAGTTCGCCGAGGATCGCCGGGATGCCACCGGCCCGGTGCACGTCCTCCATGTGGTAGTTCGGCGAGTTCGGCGCGACCTTGGCCAGGCACGGCACCCGCCGGGAGATCGCGTCGATGTCGGTGACGCCGAAGTCCATCTCCGCCTCGCGGGCGGCGGCGAGCAGGTGCAGCACCGTGTTGGTGGAGCCGCCCATCGCCACGTCCAGGGCGACCGCGTTCTCGAAGGCGGCCTTGGAGGCGACAGTGCGGGGCAGCACCGAGTCGTCGTCGCCGTCGTACCACCGCTTGGAGATCTCTACGACGGTCCGGCCGGCCTCGACGAAGAGTGACCGGCGGGCGGCGTGGGTGGCCAGCGTGGAACCGTTGCCGGGCAGCGCGAGCCCGATCGCCTCGGTGAGGCAGTTCATCGAGTTGGCGGTGAACATGCCGGAGCAGGAGCCGCAGGTCGGGCAGGCGGAGCGCTCGATCTCACCGAGCTGCTCGTCGGTGACCGCCTCGTTCGAGGAGGCGATCATCGCGTCGATCAGGTCGATCTTGCTGTGCACGACGCCCTCGATCGCCGTCGTCTTGCCGGCCTCCATCGGGCCGCCGGAGACGAAGACGGTGGGGATGTTGAGCCGCAACGCGGCCAGCAGCATCCCGGGCGTGATCTTGTCGCAGTTGGAGATGCAGACCAGGGCGTCCGCGCAGTGCGCGTTGACCATGTATTCGACGGCGTCGGCGATCAGCTCACGGCTGGGCAGCGAGTAGAGCATGCCCCCGTGGCCCATCGCGATGCCGTCGTCGACCGCGATGGTGTTGAACTCCCGGCCCACCCCGCCGGCCTCGGCGACCGCGTCGGCGACCAGGCCACCCATGTCCTTCAGGTGTACGTGACCAGGCACGAACTGGGTGAAACTGTTCGCGATGGCGACGATCGGCTTGCCGAAATCGTCGTCGGTCATCCCGGTGGCCCGCCAGAGGGCCCGGGCGCCGGCCATCGTCCGACCGTGTGTGGAAGTCCTCGACCGCAGCTCAGGCATGCATACCAGCATGACACCGTCGGCGCGCCGGCCCACCCTGGTATCTGCCGTGTCCCAACAGATGCACACTCGACCCCCCACGGCGTGCGCCCATCCGGCACTCTTTAAGGCGTGCATCTACCACCGGGCCTGGTCGCTGTCGCGGCGCTCAGCGGGCTCGTCGCCGCAGTGGCCGCCGTGCTGCTGACCATCGTCGCCCGGCGGCGGACACGGCCGCGTCGACCGGCGCACCTGCTGCTCGCGGCCGCCGCCGGGGGTGCCCTGCTCAGCCTCCTGGCCGGGGTGGTCGCGGCGCTCAGCGCGAACGACCACTGGGCCCACCAGCAGGGTCAGCGCACCGGTTGGGCGACAGTGGTGGCGATCGGCACGGCGGTGAGCGGCCTGGCCTTCGCGGCCGGCCTGCTGCGGCTGCCCGGAGTGGCCGCCACCGCGGCGGGAACGGCCCGGCTCGCGCTGGACGGGTTGGTCATGGCGGCGGCGCTGTGGTTCGTCGGTTGGGTGCTCTTCTCCGAGCCCACCCGGTTGCTCGGTGCCGTCACTCCGGTGGCCTGCCCGGCGATCCTGGTGGCCACGGTGAGCGCCGCGCTCGGTGCCGGGCTCACCGTGATCATCGTCTTCCGGGCCGCCAGGCCACGTCGCCGGCTCGCCGCGCTGGGCGCCGGCATCAGCGCGGTGACCTGCGGCGGGCTGGGTCTCAGCGCCGGGCTCTGCCAGGCCGGGCCGACCATGGCGCTGGCCGGTGCGGCGGTGCTCGCCGCCGGTCTGCTGACCGTCGCGCTCGCCGTGTACCGGGCCGACCGGCCGGGGCAGATCGACCTGGACCTGGTCGGTAGCGACGGCGAGTACGCGATCGCCCCGATGCTGGCGATGGCCGCCTCGGCGATGTACCACCTCGCCCAGGAAGGCCGGTTCACCGCGGCCGGCATCGTGGCCGGCAGTGTGGAGGGTTTCGCCCTGGTGGCACGGCAGTACCTCACCCTGCGCGACGTCCGGGGGTACGCGGGCCGGCTGGCCGAACGGGAGGCGCACTTCCGTGAGCTGGCGCACACCGACCCGCTGACGTCGTTGGCCAACCGTCGCGGGCTGCTCCGGGCGCTGCACCGCAACGCCGCCGACCACAACCCGTGTGTGCTGCTCGGCCTCGACCTGGACGGCTTCAAGAACGTCAACGACATGCGGGGCCACGACGTGGGCGACGCGGTGTTGGCCGAGGTGGGCCGCCGGCTGCGTGGCAACCTGCGCCCCGGCGACGTGGCCGCCCGGTTGGGTGGCGACGAGTTCGCCGTCCTCATGCAGGGCCGGTCGGTCGAGGCGGACCGGGTCGCCGAACGGCTCCTCGGGGTGCTCAACCGGCCGTACGACCAGCCGGAGGGGCCGGTCTTCCTGTCGGTGAGCATCGGCGTGGCCGACTGGGCCGACGAGCCGGACGTGGAGCTGCTGCTGCGGCACGCCGACCTGGCGTTGCGTTACGCCAAGCAGCGGGGCAAGAACCGGATCGAGCGCTACGACGCCGCGTACGACAAGCTGCTGCGCCGCCGTACGACGGTCGAGCACGAGCTGCGCGGGGCCATCGACCGCGACGAGCTGCGATTGGCGTTCCAGCCGGTGGCGTCGCTGCCCTCGGTACGGCCGGTCGGCGCCGAGGCGCTGCTCCGCTGGCACCACCCCGAGCTGGGCAACGTCCGTCCGGACGAGTTCATCCCGCTCGCCGAGGAGTGCGGCATGATCGCCCCGCTCGGCGCCTGGGTGCTGCATCAGGCCTGCTATCAGCTCTCCCGGTGGCTGGCGGACGGGCACGACGTCTGGGTGTCGGTGAACGTCTCGCCGCGCGAGCTGCACGCCCCGGAGTACGTGGTCCAGGTCGCCGAGGCGCTGCGCGCCCACCACGTGCCGCCGCAGCGGCTGGTGTTGGAGGTCACCGAGCACGCGGTCGCCACCGACCTGGACGAGCTGATCCGGCGGCTCACCGCGCTGCGGTTGACCGGGGTGCGGATCGCGCTGGACGACTTCGGGGCCGGGTACTCGTCGCTGGGTCAGCTGCGCCGGCTGCCGATCGACATCCTCAAGATCGACCACAGTCTGGTTGCCGAGCACGAGCCGGTCCGCCCGGTCGGCCAGGACGGCCCGGCGTTCGCCCCGATGGTCGACATCGTGATGCGCCTGGGCCACCAGTTGGGGCTGGAGGTGATCGCCGAGGGGGTGACCACTCCGACCGAGTTGGCCGCGGTGGTGGCCGCCGGTTGCCGGTTCGGTCAGGGTGCGCTCTTCGGCTGGGGGGTGCCGGCCGAGCACCTGGAGGCGATGCTGGAGGCGGCTACCTCCCCGGGTGCGCGTCCCGCTCCGGCGCCCGCGCCGCGTCGCGCTACCGGCGGGTCCGGGCAGCTCACCACGCCTGCCGATGGCGCGTCGCCGATGGACGCGCCGGCCTCCGTTAACCAACATGTGGGATCAGTTGACTCATCGCGTGAGATGCGTCAGGCTTAGCCGCATGTCGTCGTACCGGTCGCTGCGAGTACTTACCTGAGCGCACTCTCCCTCACCGAGAGTGCGCTGGCCCCGTGCATCTGCACGAGGGCCGTTTTTATTGCCATCGGAACCTGGCGAAGCGGGCCCCGCCCGCGTCGCATCGCTTGACTAGCCACCAGCCACTCCAGCCGAAGGCCAGAACCGCCATGACGAGACCCACGCCCGAGACCCTCGCCCACACCGCCCGCCGGGCCCGCGCGGCCGCCGACCCGACCGTCGACGTCGACCACGCCGCCGCACGCACGGCCACCCCGGCCGTCCCGGCGGTACGCCCCGCCGCCGCGACCCAGGTCTCCGGGGCCGGCTCGCTCGTGCGGTCCCTCGAGGCGCTCGAGGTCGACGTCGTCTTCGGCATTCCGGGCGGCGCGATCCTGCCGGCGTACGACCCGCTCTACGACTCGACGGTCCGGCACATCCTGGTCCGGCACGAGCAGGGCGCCGGGCACGCGGCGACCGGCTACGCGCAGGCCACCGGCAAGGTCGGCGTCTGCATCGCCACCTCCGGCCCGGGTGCGACGAACCTGGTCACCCCGATCGCCGACGCCTACATGGACTCGGTGGCGATGGTGGCGATCACCGGGCAGGTGGCCAGCCCGTTGATCGGCACCGACGGCTTCCAGGAGGCCGACATCCAGGGCATCACCCTGCCGATCACCAAGCACAACTTCCTCGTGCAGAACGCCGAGGAGATCCCCCGGGTGCTGGCCGAGGCGTTCCACCTGGCCAGCAGCGGGCGACCTGGCCCGGTGCTCGTCGACATCCCCAAGGACGTGCTCCAGGCGCCGACCACCTTCTCCTGGCCGCCGACGCTGGACCTGCCCGGCTACCGGCCCACCCTGCACCCGCACGGCAAGCAGATCCGGGAGGCGGCACGGCTGATGGCCGGCGCCCGACGGCCGGTGCTCTACGTTGGCGGCGGGGTGCTCAAGGCCGGCGCCACCGATGGGCTGCGCCGGCTGGCCGAGCTGACCGGCATCCCGGTCGTCACCACGCTGATGGCGCTCGGGGCGTTCCCCGACTCGCACCAGCAGCACCTGGGAATGCCCGGCATGCACGGCACGGTCGCCGCGGTCTACGGCCTGCAGAAGGCGGATCTGATCGTCGCGCTGGGCGCCCGCTTCGACGACCGGGTCACCGGCAAACTGGACTCGTTCGCCCCGGACGCGGCAGTGGTGCACGCGGACATCGACCCCGCCGAGATCGGCAAGAACCGGCACGTGGACGTGCCGATCGTCGGCGACGCCAAGCACGTCATCGACGAGTTGATCACGGCGGTCACCGCCGAGCGGTCGGCGGGGCGCACCGCCGACCTCGGTGACTGGTGGACGCAGCTCGACGACCTGCGCAACCGCTACCCGCTGGGCTACGACGAGCCGGTCGACGGGACGCTGTCCCCGCAGTACGTGATCAAGCGGCTGGGCGAGATCGTCGGCCCGGACGCGATCTTCGTGGCCGGGGTGGGCCAGCACCAGATGTGGGCGTCGCAGTTCATCTCCTACGAGAAGCCGTACACCTGGTTGAATTCCGGCGGCCTCGGCACGATGGGCTACGCGGTTCCGGCGGCGATGGGCGCCAAGGTCGGCAAGCCGGACACGGTGGTCTGGGCGGTGGACGGGGACGGCTGCTTCCAGATGACCAACCAGGAGTTGGCCACCTGCGCGTTGGAGGGCATCCCGGTCAAGATCGCCGTCATCAACAACGGCAATCTCGGCATGGTCCGACAGTGGCAGACGCTCTTCTACAACGAGCGCTACTCCAACACCGAGCTCGGCACCCACAAGCACCGCATCCCCGACTTCGTCAAGCTCGCCGAGGCACTGGGCTGCATCGGGCTGCGGTGCGAGAGCGCGGATGACGTGGACAAGACCATCGCCGCCGCCATGGAGATCAACGACGCGCCCGTGGTGATCGACTTCGTGGTCGGCAAGGACGCGATGGTCTGGCCGATGGTCGCCGCCGGCACCAGCAACGACGAGATCATGTTCGCCCGGGACGTCCGCCCGGTCTTCGACGAGGATGACATCTAGTCATGACCGAATGCACCGAGCGCAGCGAGGGCCATGAGGGCTTGACAAAGGAGACGCAGTGACAATGCACACGCTGTCCGTGCTGGTGGAAAACAAGCCTGGCGTGCTCGCCCGGGTCTCCGGCCTGTTCTCCCGGCGCGGGTTCAACATCGACAGCCTCGCCGTGGGCGAGACCGAGAATCCGGACGTCTCCCGGATCACCATCGTGGTCAACGCGGAGTCGTCCCCGCTGGAGCAGGTCACCAAGCAGCTCAACAAGCTGGTCAACGTGCTCAAGATCGTTGAGCTGGATCCGCAGGTCTCGGTCGCCCGGGAACTGCTGCTGGTGAAGGTTCGCGCCGACCGGTCCGCGCGGTCACAGGTGCTGGAGACCGTCAACCTGTTCCGGGCCCGGGTGGTCGACGTCGCACCGGACACGCTGACCATCGAAGCCACCGGCACCCCGGACAAGCTCGACGCGCTGCTACGCGACCTCGAAGCCTTCGGCATCAAGGAAATGGTCCAGTCCGGGCTGGTGGCCATCGGCCGCGGCTCGCGCTCGATCACCGCCGGTCCCGCGCTGCGGGCCGCCTGACCCGCCGCCGGTCGGCCCCGGCGGGCCGTCCGGCGAATTCATCCGCACCGACCACGACGGGCCGTCCCGGCCGTCGTACGAAAGGGAAGTTCTCATGAGCGTTGAGGTGTACTACGACGACGATGCCGACCTCGGCCTGATCCAGGCCAAGAAGGTCGCGGTGATCGGGTACGGCAGCCAGGGCCACGCCCACGCGCTGTCGCTGCGTGACTCCGGCGTCGACGTGGTGATCGGTCTGCCGGAGGGCTCGAAGAGCCGTCCGAAGGCTGAGGAGCAGGGCCTGCGGGTCGTCACGCCGGCACAGGCCGCCGCCGAGGCCGATGTGATCATGGTGCTCGCACCGGACACCGCCCAGCGCGGGATCTACGCGGAGTCGATCGCCCCGCACCTCACCCCGGGCAAGGCGATCTTCTTCGGGCACGGTTTCAACATCCGGTACGGCCTCATCAAGCCGCCGGCCGAGGTGGACGTGGCGATGGTCGCGCCCAAGGGCCCCGGCCACCTGGTCCGCCGCCAGTACAGCGACGGCAAGGGCGTGCCCTGTCTCGTCGCCGTCGAGCAGGACGCCAGCGGCAACGCGCTCGCGCTCGCCCTCGCGTACGCCAAGGGGATCGGCGGCACCCGGGCCGGCGCGATCAAGACCACCTTCACCGAGGAGACCGAGACCGACCTCTTCGGCGAGCAGGCGGTGCTCTGCGGCGGTGCCTCGGCGCTGGTGCAGACGGGTTTCGAGGTGCTCACCGAGGCGGGCTACGCCCCGGAGGTCGCCTACTTCGAGTGCCTGCACGAGCTGAAGCTGATCGTCGACCTCATGTACGAGGGCGGCATCGCGAAGATGCGCTACAGCATCTCCGACACCGCCGAGTACGGCGACCTCTCCCGTGGCTCGCGCATCATCGACTCCCGGGTCAAGGACGAGATGCGCAAGATCCTCAGTGAGATCCAGTCCGGCGAGTTCGCCCGCGAGTGGGTCGCCGAGGACGAGGCCGGCCGGCCCAACTTCACCAAGTGGCAGGCCGAGGGTGCGGCGCACCCGATCGAGGAGACCGGC
This sequence comes from Micromonospora sp. NPDC005220, assembly GCF_040607895.1. Taxonomy (NCBI): domain Bacteria; kingdom Bacillati; phylum Actinomycetota; class Actinomycetes; order Micromonosporales; family Micromonosporaceae; genus Micromonospora; species Micromonospora sp. NPDC005220. The sequence continues at coordinate 6,693 of NZ_JBEXHP010000079.1, read as the reverse complement.
AAGAAGCTGCGCGGCATGATGAGCTGGGTCGACCGCCCGATCACCGAGACCGCCTGACCGTTCGACCCACAACGGTCCACCGGCGGCCGGCGATCCAGCGCTCTCCCCAGCGCGGGTCGCCGGCCGTCGGCCAGGGCGTTCTTCCGCCCTACGTCAGCGGCTCTCGGTCGCCTCGGCCTCACGGGTTGCCCAGGTGGCCTCCTCGTACCGGCCGAGGCCCTTGAGAATGCCGGCCTGCGTGCGTAGCGCGACGACCAGACGACCGTGGTGTCGAACGGGGTCACGCTCGGCCAGCCATCGGTGGTGCCCGACCGCCTCCTGGGTCGCCGCCACGGCCGCTTCCGGTTCGCCGAGCCCCGTGTGGCACTTGGCGATCACGAACAACAGTTTGCCGAGCGCGGGCCGGAAGCGCAGTGGCTCCAGACGGCTCATGAAGGTCAGATCCTCACGGGCACCCGTGGTCAGCGTCAACGCTTCGGCCCACCGACCGTGGGAGACGAGGGAGTCCGCGAGCCCGGTCACCGCTTCGAGTCGGGCCGGCTGATACCTCAGCCTCGTCCAGACCGGAAGCCGCCGAAACAACTCGACCGCCTCCTCCCGGGCGGCAAGCGCCTCGGCCGGCCTGCCCAGCACCGCCCGGCAGTAACCGAGCAGCGTTAGCGACCGCGCCACGGCAACCTGCTCACGAGCGCCGAGCGGCGCACAGCGTGACCACGTCTCCCGGGCCGCTTCGGCGAGCGACAACGCGTCCCGGGGCGCGTCGAGAGCGAGATGTCCCGCCGTCATCAGCTGCGCCGCGGCCAGGACGACGAGGCCGTCCCGGTCGGTCGCGTCCTCGACGTACCCGATGGCCTCGCGACCCTGCGCGAGCGCGGATCCGACGGTGCGGTCGTCCGGGACCGAACCCTGCGCGACGAGCGCCCGCGCGAGCCCCACCTCGTGCCGGCCCGGCCGGTCCTGGACCAGTCGCCGGTAGAGCGCGACCGCCTCGTCCGCGGCGGCGGTGCGGCGGGACACGAAGCTGCGTCGGATTTTCACCTGTTGGGACCGGGTGACCAACGCCTCGGCCAGCTTCGGACCGAACCGCGCGAGATTGACGCGGGTCAGCCGTCGGAGCAGCGTGATGCGTACGGCGAGCAACAAGGGCGGATCCTCCCGCAGGCGTGTGCCTCCGGTTGTAGCGGGGGCGAGCAACCGTGTCGGTCCGGTGAACGGCCGATGTCCGTCGCCCGACCGGGCGTGTGAGGGCACTCACCCCGAAGACCGGAACACGCCGACCAGCGCGGCCCCTACGATCGCCTGTAGGTGCAGCAGCCGGCACCTGACGGCCACGGCACGGATCAGCGCAGGGCGCAGTGCGGCGCCCCCCGCCGCCCGCGCCGATCGCAAACACGACCTCTACGAGGACCGATGAATCCAGTCGTACTGATCGCCGAAGAACTCGCCCCCGCCGCCATCGAGGTGCTCGCCCACGACTTCGACGTCCGTCACGTCGACGGCACCGACCGTCCGGCCCTGCTCTCGGCGCTCTCCGAGGCCGACGCCGTCATCGTGCGCAGCGCGACCCAGATCGACGCCGAGGCGATCGCCGCCGCGCCGCGACTCAAGGTGGTCGCCCGGGCGGGCGTCGGGCTGGACAACGTCGAGGTGCCGGCCGCCACCGCGCGGGGCGTCATGGTCGTCAACGCGCCCACCTCCAACATCGTCTCCGCCGCCGAGCAGGCCGTCGCGCTGCTGCTCGCCGTCGCCCGGAACACCGCGAGCGCGAGTTCCGCGCTCAAGGCGGGGGAGTGGAAGCGGTCGAAGTACACCGGCGTCGAGGTGCAGGGCAAGACCGTCGGCGTGGTCGGGCTCGGTCGTATCGGGGTGCTCTTCGCGTCTCGCATCGCCGCGTTCGGCACCCGGCTGATCGCGTACGACCCGTACATCCAGCCGGCCCGTGCGGCGCAGCTCGGCGTACGCCTGGTCGGGCTGGAGGAGCTGCTGCGGGAGAGCGACTTCATCTCCATCCACCTGCCGAAGACGCCGGAGACGGTGGGCCTGATCGGTGAAAAGGAGCTGGCGATCGTCAAGCCCGGCGTTCGCATCGTCAACGCCGCCCGGGGCGGGCTGGTCGACGAGCAGGCGCTCGCGGACGCGATCGCCGAGGGTCGGGTCGCCGGCGCCGGTGTCGACGTGTACAGCAAGGAGCCGTGCACCTCCTCGCCGCTGTTCGCCTTCGACAACGTGGTGGCCACCCCGCACCTGGGCGCGTCCACCCACGAGGCGCAGGACAAGGCCGGCCTCGCCGTGGCCAAGAGCGTCAAGCTGGCGTTGCAGGGTGAGTTCGTCCCGGACGCGGTCAACGTGCAGGCCGGCGGTGTGGTCGCCGAGGACGTGCGGCCGCTGCTGCCGCTGGCGGAGAAGCTCGGCCGGGCGTTCACCGCGGTCGCCGGCGGGGTCGCGGCCAGCGTCACGGTCGAGGTGCGCGGTGAGATCGTCAGCCACGACGTGTCGGTGCTCAAGCTCGCCGCCACCAAGGGCCTGTTCAGCTCCGTGGTCGAGGAGCAGGTCACCTACGTCAACGCCCCGCACCTGGCCGCCGAGCGCGGCGTCGAGGTCAACCTCGCCACCCTGGCCGAGACGGCCGAGCAGCCGACCCTGGTCACGGTGCGTGGCGCGCTGCCGGACGGCCGGACGGTCAGTGTCTCCGGCACTGTCACCCACTCCGGCGCTCGGGACGTCCTGAAGCTGACCGAGGTGGACGGCTTCGACGTGGAGATCGGCGCGGAGGGCATCCTGCTCTTCCTGCGCTACGCCGACCGACCCGGTGTGGTCGGCACTGTCGGTACCCTGCTCGGCGAGTCGGGCATCAACATCGCCGCCATGCAGGTGGCTCGCCGGGAGGCGGGCGGCGAGACGCTGATGACGCTCACCGTCGACCAGGCGCTCGGCGCCGACCTGCTCACGTCGGCCGCCGAGTCGATCGGCGCCACGGCGGCCAGCGCCGCCGACCTGCGCGACGAGTAGTAGACGACAAGCACCATGGGGGGCCTGGCGATTCGCCGGGCCCCTCGTCATTTCCCGTCCGTGCCGCCGCTCAGGTCAGCCGGGCAGCCGCGCCGGAGGCGGGTAGACGGAACCGTCCTGCGGGTCGAACAGCATCAGCCCGTGCTCGCCGGCCAGCCGCTCGATGTCCAGTAGCACCTGGTCCGCGCAGGTCGGGTGCAGATTCAGCTCGACGTGGTCGTGGGCCGCGTGCAGCGGCGCCACCGCCCACGGGCTGTTCGGGCCGGGGTGACGGTCCGGATAGGAGGCGGTGATCGCCCGGTAGAAGCTGACCACCCGCGGGTCGGGGTAGCGGTCCACGTGCCGCCCCTGCCGGCAACCGTCGACCGCTGTCCGCACGTCCTCGGGCGTCGCCCCGTCCTCCAGGGCCCACACGCTCAGATCGAAACTCACGGCGGATAGCGTGCCATCCGCCGTTCACCATGTCGAAACTGCCTCGCCGCCGGTCAACGACCGATTACCGCAGCCTCCGGTTACGACGGTCCGGTGTGGAGACTCTTGCGTCGAGTTGCGTCGATTCGCTAGCGTACGCACTGCGGTCACTGGCCGAGTTCGAGGCGCCGACCCGTCTTCGGGTGGCGCGGTCGACGTCCGGCCCGACCGGTCCGCACCCCTCGGTTGTGCGAGCCACGCGCACTCGTCGCTGACCGGCCCCCACGGTCGTTGCCGAGACCGTGGGGGCCGATCGCGGGCCCGACCGGCCGACAGTCACCGGGAACGGCTGGGTTCACCGGCGGAGGCGGCCGAGGCGCGAATCGGGCCGGAGCACCGCGGGGAGACGGGCTCCTGGGTGCGGCGACGTTCCGCTCAGCGACGGTGGGCGAAGAGCGCGCGATAGTCGGAGTTGCCTCGGAACCAGGCCAGGCCGGTGGGGCCGGCGGCGTAGAGCGCGGTGGCGTAGGCGTCGGCGATGGCCAGATCGGGGCCCACCACGGTGGCGGCGGCGAGGTGGTCGGCCGGTTCGCCGGTGTGCGGGTCCACCACGTGCCCCTGCCGCCCGGTCACCCCTGAGGTGCCGATCGCGCCGGCGGTCATCTCCAGCACCAGCGGCGCGCGCTCGGGTGCGGTCGGGTGGTGCACCGCTACCCGCCAGGGCCCGCCGTGCGGCGCGTGGCCCCGGACGACGAGGTCAGCGCCGGCGAGTACGGCGTAGTCGTGGATGCCGGCGGCGCGCAGCCGCTCCGCCGCGCGTTCCACCGCCCAACCGCCGAGCAGGCCACCCGGGTCGAAGCCGCCGGGCACCGCCCAGGCGTCGAACCACCCGTCGGTGGCGGCGCGCATCGCGGCACAGCGGTCCACCAGGTCGGCGAGCGGTGGGTACGAGTCCGGGCTGATCTCGCCGCGGCGCAGCCGGGAGACCAGGCTCTCCGGTCGGTTGGGGCCGTAGGTGAGGTCGATGGCGCGCAGCTCGGCGACGCTGTCCCGCAGCGCCTCGCCCACGCCCCGGCGGCCGAGCCACTCGGGCGCGTTGAGCAGCAGGGTGTACTCGGCGGTCGCGGTGCGTACGGTGTGCTGCACCGCGATCCGCCCTGCGGTGGCGGCGGCCGGGTCGATCCGGTGCCGGCGGCTGCCGAGTCGCAGGTCGGGCCGGCGGCTGCGGAACGTGGACGGGTCCGGCCAGCGGGTCCGTGGCTGCTCGTCGATGCGCATCGCATCTGCCCCCTCGCGCGTGGCGCCGCGTCGTCGCGACCCTGATGGTCAGCGGGCCCCCGCGACCCACTGACCACTACGGTAGGCAGCGGAGATGACCGCCCCATGAGTCCCAGCTGAGAGGGTGCTGTGCATTCGTGCGTCCCAAATTGTGGACGCAGCGTACCGGGAGGCGGGACGGCGACGTACCGTTGCCCGAACGGAACCGTTGAGCAGAGGAGTGCGGTCGTGGCGCGGATCGCGGTGGTGGCCGGAGACGGCATCGGGCCCGAGGTGGTCGCGCAGGCCCGCAAGGTCCTCGACGCGGTGCTGCCCGGCGTGCAGGCCACCGAGTACGACCTCGGCGCCGCCCGCTGGCACCGTACCGGAGAGGTGCTGCCCGACTCGGTGCTGGCCGAGCTGGCCGGGCACGACGCGATCCTGCTCGGCGCGGTCGGTGACCCGACGGTTCCGCCGGGTGTGCTGGAGCGGGGGCTGCTGCTCAAGCTCCGCTTCGCCTTCGACCAGTACGTCAACCTGCGCCCGTCCCGGCTGTGGCCCGGGGTCGCCGGCCCGCTGGGCGCCGTGAAGCCGGGCGAGGTCGACCTGGTGGTGGTGCGCGAGGGCACCGAGGGGCTGTACGCCGGTGCCGGTGGTTCGCTGCACCGGGACACCCCGGCCGAGGTCGCCACCGAGGAGAGCCTGAACACCCGGCACGGCGTGGAGCGGGTGATCCGCGACGCGTTCGCCCGCGCCGGCCGCCGGGAGCGGCGCAAGGTCACCCTGGTGCACAAGACCAACGTGCTAACCCACGCCGGCTCGCTCTGGGCGCGTACGTTCGACGCGGTCGCCGCCGAGCACCCGGACGTCGCCACCGAGTACCAGCACGTCGACGCGGCGGCCATGTTCCTGGTCACCCAGCCGCAGCGCTACGACGTGGTGGTCACCGACAACCTCTTCGGCGACATCCTCACCGACATCGCCGCGGCCGTCACCGGCGGCATCGGGCTGGCCGCCAGCGGCTGCATCAACCCCGAGGGGGCGTACCCCTCGATGTTCGAGCCGGTGCACGGCTCGGCGCCGGACATCGCCGGGCAGGGCATCGCCGACCCGGTCGCCGCGGTGCTCTCCGCCGCGTTGCTGCTGGAGCAGCTCGGGCACGGCGAGTCCGCCGCCCGGGTCAACGCGGCGGTCGCCGCCGAGCTGGCCGGCCGGGTTCCGGGCGTGACGCTGCGTACCGAAGAGGTCGGCGACCGGCTCGCCGCCCACGCCGTAGCCTGACCGTCTCGGCCCGAGTGGCGACCGGCCCGGCGTCGGTCTGCCCGGGCAGTCTGTCCCGGCCGACCGGCGCTACCCGCTGAACGACCGTTCGGGGTAGGTTTCTGGCACAGCCATGTCGGTGTGCGGTCCCGCATGCCGTTGTCCCGCAGGGAGGTCAGCGCGATGAGCGGTGGTGGCAAGCTCGACTTCGAGATCCGTCCTAATGCCGCACCGGTATCCGTCGCCGATCGGGCCGCCCTGCTGGCCAACCCCGGGTTCGGCCGCGTCTTCACCGACCACATGGTCACCGTGCGCTACGCCGACGGCAAGGGCTGGTACGACGCCCGGGTGGAGGCACGCGCCCCGATCCCGATGGACCCGGCCAGCGCGGTGCTGCACTACGCACAGGAGATCTTCGAGGGGCTCAAGGCGTACCGCACCGCCGACGGTGGCGTGACGATGTTCCGGCCGGACGCCAACGCGGCCCGCTTCGCCGCCTCCGCGCAGCGGATGGCGATGCCGGTGCTGCCGCCGGAGGTGTTCGTCGACTCGCTGCACAAGCTCATCGAGATCGACCGCGAATGGATCCCCACCGGCGAGGACGGCAGCCTCTACCTGCGGCCGTTCATGTTCGCCAGCGAGGTCTTCCTCGGCGTCCGCCCGGCCAACGTGAAGGCGATCATCGCCGCGACGAAGAAGGCCGGTCTCCCGGAGCGGGCCGCGGTCATCTCGATCGCGACGAGCCTGCAGGAGTCG
>NZ_JBEXHP010000078.1:0-28553 GCF_040607895.1 Micromonospora sp. NPDC005220 | reverse complement strand
AGGGTACGGGCGGCGCGACGCGGGCGGGCGGCGCGACACGGGCGGGCGGCGCGACACGGGCGAACGGCGCGACACGGGCGGGCGGCGCGACACGGGCGAACGGCGCGCGGCGGCGCGGGCGGGCGGGCGAACGGCGCGACGCGGCGCGGGCGGGCGGGCGGGGTGTAGCCGGGCGGCGGGGACGGTGGGGTGGCGCTGGGCGGGCTGGCAGGTTGACGCATTGACCTGGGCTGATCAGAATGAGCGACGGAGCCAGGTAGGGCCACCGGCACGAGGGTGACGACTGCGGAGCAACCGCCGTCGAGGATCGCCGGTGAGCTTCCGCGAGTGACCACGTCCGCGTGACATGGGCCGTCGCGCACTGTCCGCGTACCCCTGAGGGAGCGTGACGTGCGGACGGCCGCCTGCCGGCGTCGTCCCTGGGCGGCGTCGGACCTCCGAAGTGGAGCCCGAATGTTCCGTCCCAAAGCTCTCGGCGGCGCGCTGACCGCGCTCGCCACCGTCGCGGCCGGCGTGTTCATCGCCGCCGCCGTCAGCACCAGCCCGGCTGTTGCCGCTGGCACCGGTACCGGTTATCTGCACACCAGCGGCAACCAGATAGTGGACAGCACCGGTGCCACGGTCCGGCTGACCGGTATCAACTGGTTCGGCATGGAGACCGACAACAAGACCTTTCACGGGTTGTGGTCGAGCAACCCGTGGCGGGGGCAGCTCGACACGATGGCCCGGCTGGGTTACAACACGTTGCGGGTGCCGTACTCGAATGACGCGTTGAAGCCGGGCGCGACCGCCAGTGGGATAAACGACTTCGTCAACCCGGACCTGATCGGGTTGTCGCCGTTGCAGATCCTGGACAAGGTGATCGCCTACGCCGGCAGCAAGGGCATGCGGATCATTCTGGACCGGCACCGGCCGACGGCGGCCGGGCAGTCGCCGCTCTGGTACACGTCGACGGTCTCCGAGGCGACCTGGATCAACGATTGGAAGATGCTCGCTCAGCGGTACGCGGGCAACCCGACGGTGATCGGCGCCGACCTGCACAACGAGCCGCACGCGGAGGGCACCAACCCGGCGGCGACCGGCGCGTGCTGGGGCTGTGGCGACACCGCCCGGGACTGGCGGCTCGCCGCTGAGCGGGCCGGGAACGCGATCCTCGGCGTCCAGCCCAACTGGTTGATCTTCGTGGAGGGGGTGAGCTGCCCCAGCGGCGGCCTCTCCAACGTCTGGGACAACGACCCGAGCAACGACGAGGACTGCGGCTGGTGGGGTGGGAACCTGTCGAAGGCGGGCCAGTTCCCGGTACGGCTGAACGTGGCGAACCGGTTGGTCTACTCGCCGCACGAGTACGCCACTTCGGTGTACCGGCAGACCTGGTTCGACGCCCCGGACTACCCGGCGAACATGCCGGCGATCTGGGACAAGTACTTCGGTTACCTCTACAAGCAGAACATCGCGCCGATCATGATGGGCGAGTTCGGCAGCACCCTGGTCGACCCGAAGGACAAGGTGTGGCTGGAGAAGCTGATGGCGTACACCGGGACCGGGGTGACCGGGATGTCCTTCACCTACTGGTCGTGGAACCCCAACTCGGGTGACACCGGCGGCATCGCGTTGGACGACTGGACCACCATCAACACCGCCAAGCAGGCGATCCTCCAGCCGTACCTGATCGCGCCGACCGGTGGTGGCACCAGCGGGCCGCCGACCGGTGGGCCTACCGGTGGGCCGACCAACCCGCCGACCGGCGCCTGTACGGCCACCTACCGGCAGGTGAACGCCTGGCAGGGCGGCTTCCAGGGCGAGTTGACAGTGAAGAACACTGGCTCGGGCGCGGTGAACCCGTGGTCGGTCACCTGGAGTTGGCCGACCGGGGTGACGCTGGGCAGTGGCTGGAACGCCACCGTCACCCAGTCCGGCACGACGGTCACCGCCGTCGCTCCGAGCCACGCCCCGTCCCTGCCGGCGGGCGGGTCGGTCACGGTGGGCTTCACCGCGAACGGCACCGCCAGCGCGCCGGGCACTGTGAAACTCAACGGCACCAGCTGCTGAGCTGTCGGGCCGGCCGGTGCGGACCGCATCGGCCGGCCCGACCATTTACATCAAGGTTCTTCTATGCTTTCATCGGGAAAGCGCTTGCCTCAACACCGGTGGGCGCGAGCGCGGGAGCCGCTTTCCTTCACGAACCTGCACTGGCGGGCCCGAGGACCACTGGTCCCGGCCGAGAATCGCCGCCCACGGGCATGGGCGTCGCGACACCTCCGTCCGCCTCATCGAAAGGAAGCAGCATGCGCACAGGACGGCGTCGAATGACGCTGATCGCCACCACCGCCGCAGCCACCGCCAGCCTGGTCACGGCCGGGCTGCTGACCTCCGTGTCCGCCCAGGCGGCCGCCGGCTGCCAGGTGGCCTACTCGGTCGCCAGCCAGTGGCCGGGCGGATTCACCGGCAACGTCACCGTCACCAACCTCGGCGACCCGGTGTCCGGGTGGACGCTGCGCTGGTCGTACGGGGCCGGTCAGCAAATCAGCCAGGCATGGGGCGCCACCGCCTCGCAGAGCGGCAGCCAGGTCTCCGCCACCAACGTCGACTACAACGCCAACCTGGCAACCAACGGCAGCGCCACGTTCGGCTTCAACGCGAGCTGGAACAACTCCAGCAACCCGGCCCCGAGCAGCTTCACAGTGAACAACGTCGCCTGCACCGGCAGCACCACACCGACCACCCCGCCGCCGACCACCCCGCCGCCGTCGAGCACTCCCCCGCCCAGCACCCAACCGCCGTCGACACTGGTCGGCTGGGCCACCCAGAACGGTGGCACCACCGGCGGCGGCAACGCCGGCACGACCACCGTCAGCAACGCCTCGGGCCTGACCAGCGCACTGAACGCCACCGGCGCCGCGGTGATCCGGGTGACCGGGACCATCACCTGCTCGGGCATGCTGCGGGTCCGGTCCAACAAGACCATCATCGGTAACTACGGGGCGACCATCGTCGGCTGCGGGTTCAACGTGAGCGGTGACCGCAACGTGATCATCCGCAACCTGACCTTCCGCAACTGGGATGACGACGCGATCAACGTGCAGGAGTCGGCCACCAACATCTGGATCGACCACAACACGTTCAGCAACGGGTACGACGGTGCGGTCGACATCAAGCGCGGCTCGGACTTCGTCACCGTCTCGTGGAACCGCGTCTTCAGCCACGACAAGACCATGCTGCTCGGCCACAGCGACGACAACGCCAGCCAGGACGTCGGTCACCTGCGGGTGAGCTACCACCACAACTGGTTCGACGGCAGCAACCAGCGCCACCCGCGGGTGCGCTTCGGCAACCCGGTGCACGTGTACAACAACTACTACCGGGCCAACGGCGGCTACGGCGTCGCGTCCACCGAGAACGCCGGCGTGCTCGTCGAGGGCAACTACTTCGAGAACGTCGACGACCCGTACCACCTCGGCGAGGGTGACTCGGGGCCGGGCAGCCTGGTGGCCCGCAACAACCACTTTGTCAACTCGCCCACCGGCCAGGCCGGCGGCAGCGTGGCCAGCATCCCGTACTCCTACCAGCTGGACACCGCGAGCACCGTCAAGTCCATCGTGACGGCCGGGGCCGGCGCCGGCAAGATCACCGTCTGACCGAGGAAGGGCCCCTCGACGAGGGGCCCTTCCGTGCGGTCAGTGCGTGGCGCAACCAGCGGTGGGCGCGGGCGCGACCGGCGGTGCGCCGATCGTCGGCAGACCGAGCAACACCCCAGGGGTACGCGGGGAGCGACCCGCCTCGGCCGCGTCCCCGGCCCGGGTGCGCCGGTGCGCCACCGGCGCTCCGTCGGCGTTCAGGTGGTGCGGCGCGGCGTAGGTGACAGTGGTGTGCACGATGTCGCCCGGCCGGATCCGACCAGCGAGGGACTCCCCGTCGGCGGTCTCGGTCGCGAAGTGCACCAGTCGACCGTCGCGGGCCCGCCCGGACATCCGGCCGGTCCGCTCGTCCTTGCGGCCCTCGCCGACCGCGACCAGCACCTCGACGGTCTCCCCGACGAGACGCTTGTTCTCCGCCCAGGTGATCTCCTCGACGGTGGCGATCAGCCGCTCGTAGCGCTCCTGCACGACCTGCTTGGGCAGCTGGTCGTCCATGGTCGCGGCGGGGGTGCCGGGCCGCTTCGAGTACTGGAAGGTGAAGGCCGAGGAGAACCGGGCCTCGCGCACCACGTCCAGGGTGCGCTGGAAATCGGCCTCGGTCTCACCGGGGAAGCCGACGATGATGTCGGTGGTGATCGCCGCGTCCGGCATCGCCGCGCGGACCTTCTCGATGATCCCCAGGTAGCGCTCGGAGCGGTAGGACCGGCGCATCGCCTTCAGCACGTCGTCGGAGCCGGACTGCAACGGCATGTGCAGCGAGTGGCAGACGTTCGGTGTCTCGGCCATCGCGGCGATCACGTCGTCGGTGAAGTCTTTCGGGTGCGGGCTGGTGAACCGGACCCGCTCCAACCCGTCGATGTCACCGCAGGCCCGCAGCAGTTTGCCGAACGCGTACCGGTCGCCGAACTCGACACCGTACGAGTTGACGTTCTGCCCGAGCAGGGTCACCTCCACCACGCCCTCGTCGACCAGGGCGCGCACCTCGGAGAGGACGTCTCCGGGGCGCCGGTCCTTCTCCTTGCCGCGCAGCGCCGGCACGATGCAGAACGTGCAGGTGTTGTTGCACCCCACCGAGATCGACACCCAGCCGGCGTAGGTGGACTCACGCCGGGTGGGCAGCGTGGACGGGAAGACGTCGAGGGACTCCAGAATCTCCACCTCGGCGGCGGCGTTGTGCCGGGCCCGCTCCAGCAGCACCGGCAGCGCGCCGATGTTGTGGGTGCCGAAGACCACGTCCACCCAGGGCGCCTTGCGGACGATGTCGCCCCGGTCCTTCTGGGCCAGGCAGCCGCCGACCGCGATCTGCATCCCGGGGTGCTTGTCCTTCACCGGGCGCAGCCGCCCGAGGTTGCCGTAGAGCCGGTTGTCCGCGTTTTCCCGAACCGCGCAGGTGTTGAAGACGACGATGTCCGGGGTGTCGTCGGTCGGCACCGCGCGAACGTACCCGGCCTGTTCGAGCAGGCCGGAGATCCGCTCAGAATCGTGCACGTTCATCTGGCAGCCGTACGTCACGACGTTGTAGGTCCTAGCCACCCTCTTGGTGCCCCTTCCCCTCGGGCTACCAGGGTAGCGGCCCCTTCGGCGGCCCCAACCCACCGGCATTGACCCGCTGGCCCATAGCGGGCATCCACGACGGGCAGTACGCTGCACAACAAGAATGTGTTCTGGGCGATTTCGGGGGCTTTGCACTCGGCGCCGACGATGCGCGGCTCCGTTCACGGGGGAGCACATGACGACCCGCGGGAGGCCAACCGTGACGCGACAAGCTGCGACCCAGCGCACTGTCACGACGCCGGACGGGCGGCACCTCGCGGTGGAGACCTCGGGCGCGCCGGACGGGCCAGCGGTCTTCCTGTTGCACGGCACCCCGGGCAGCCGCAGCGGCCCCCGACCCCGGGGCATCGTCGTCTACCGCCTCGGCGTGTACCTCGTCTGCTACGACCGACCCGGGTACGGCGACTCCGACCGGCACGAGGGCCGGCGGGTGGCCGACGCCGCGGCCGACGTGGCGGCGATCGCCGACGACCTCGGCATCGACCGGTTCGCGGTGGTGGGCCGATCCGGTGGCGGACCACACGCCCTGGCCTGCGCCGCGCTGCTGCCGGACCGGGTCACCCGGGCCGCCGTGCTGGTGGGTCTCGCCCCGGCCGGGGCACCCGACCTGGACTGGTACGCGGGCATGGCCGAATCGAACGTGGAGGACTACGGGCAGGCCGACGAGGACCTGGCCGAGCTCACCCTCAACCTGAAGGTTCGCGCGGACGAGGCCCGCCGGGACCCGATGACGCTGCTGGACTTCCTCCGCCCCCAGCTACCCGACGAGGACATCCGGGTCGTCGACGACATCGCGATCCGCCGCCTGCTGACCGACATGTACTCCGAGGCGCTGCGACACGGCCCCGAGGGTTGGATCGACGACGTGCTGGCGATCCGCCGCGGCTGGGGGTTCGACCTGGGTGCCATCCGCGCGGAGGTCCGGCTCTGGCACGGCGAGCAGGACCGCTTCTCCCCGGTGGAGCACTCGCACTGGCTCGCCTCGCGAATCCCGCGCGCCGAGGTGCAGGTGCAGCCCGGCGCCGCGCACTTCGGGGCGGTGGAGATCCTGCCGCAGACCCTGACCTGGCTGGCCACCCCGGACCTGGCGACCAGCCGGCAGCTCTGAGCGTCCGGCCCGGCGGGCCGGCCCGGACACCCGAACGCCCCGGTCAGATGGTGTGTGGGTCGATCACCCGGACCACGAACCGCCGTTCCCGCAGGGTCTGCACGGTCGGATGATCCACACCGATCACCTCGGCCAGCCGGTCCGCCACGACGCTGATGTCCTCGGTGGCGGGGCCGTCGCCGGCCCGCCTCGCCACCAGGGCGAGATCGCCGAGGCAGCGCAACGTGTCGGGGTGGTCCGCACCGATCACCGAGGCCAGCCGGCCGGCGGTCTCCCGCAGCCGGTCCCGCGCCGACTCCCAGTCACCCTCCTCGGCGAGGCACACCGCCTGGTTGACCTCCGCCGCGAGCGTGTGCGGGTGGTCCGGCCCGAGCACCTTGCGCAACTCGCCGACCGCCCAGGCCGCCGACGCGAGTGCGTCCGACCTGCGTCCGAGCGCCCGCTCCGCCGCCGAGATGTTGCTCACCGTCGCCAGGGCGTGCGGGTGCTCCGGCCCGAGCCGGAGCTGCTCCTCGAACGCCACCCGCACGGCGTTCATCTCGGTCAGCGCCCGAGCCGCGTCGCCGACGGCCAACAGGTTCGCCGCGCGACTCGACCGGCACGCCACCGTGTCCGGGTTGTCCGGGCCGAAGCGTTCGTCGAGTTCGCGGTAGGCCGTCTCGAACATCGGCGCGGCCTCGCTGCCCCGACCGGCGCTGCGCAGGGACACCGCCAGGTTGACCTGAGCGGCGAGGCTCTGACCGTCATCCGGCCCGAGCACCTCGCAGTACGTGTCGTACACCGTGCGCAGCAGGGTGGCCGACCTCTCGTACTCGCCAGCTTCCCGCAGGTCGCTGCCGAGCCGCACGGCGGAGACGAGAGTGTATGGATGCGTGGGGCCGAGCACCAGCCGCCGCCGCTGGTGCACCTCGTCGTCCCAGCGGCGGGCCGACCGGTAGTCGCCGACCAGCCGGTACGAGACGGCGAGGTTGTTGGCCGCGCTCAACGTCCGGGGGTGGTCCTCGCCGAACACCTGGAGCCAGGAGGCGTAGGTGGACCGGTCCAGTTCCAGGGCCTCGGCGTAACGGCCGAGCGCCCGCAGGTCGCCGCCGAGGCTGCCGGCGGTCATCAGACTGTGCGGGTGCAGCGGCCCCAGCAGCCGGCGTTGCTCGGCCAGCACCGCCTCGTCCAGGTCCCGGGCCTCGTTGAACCGGCCCAGGCTGCGCAGGATGTTCGCCCGGTTGAACCGCAGGTGCAGCAGCTGGCGCCCCAGGGCCGACACCTCGACGTCGTCGTGCGTGTCGCCGAGCCGGGCGCTCCAGGTGTCGTCCACCTCCTGGCTGAACCCGTCGGCCTGGTCCAGACCGCCGCGCTGCCACAGATAACGGACCCGGTCGATCAGCAGCTGGCACACCGACTCGTCGGGGCAGGTCAGCGCCTCGGAGACCTCCAGGTGCGGCCAGAGCATGCGCAGCCGGGCCCAGGTGGTCGGGTCGTCGACGTCGCCTCGGGGCCGGGACGCGGCCAGCACCAGGTGTACCTGGTGGCGGGCGGCGCTGATCTCGTCGTCGGTCATCCGGTCGCGGACCACCGCCTGCAACAGCCGGTGCACCTGGACCCGACCGCCCTGCACGTCGAGTTTGAGCAGCGCCAGTCGGTTGATCTGTTGAACCAGGGCGCCGCGCACGAGCCGCTCCGACACCGACGGGTCGAACGGCACGAGGGCCGCCGCCATCTCGTCGCTGTAGATGAGTTCGAGGGCGATCTCCGGCGCCAGCACCGAGCAGAGCTGCAACAGCCGGTACGCGGCGGGCGCCTGCTCCAGCAGCCGGTTCAGCGACAGGTCCCAGGTCGCCTCCACGGAGAGGGCGCTGGGGCCGTGCCGCTCGATCTGCCGCAGGTAGTCGGCCACCGACGTGCCGGTGTCGGCGAGCCAGGCGCCGGCGGCGGCCACCGCGATCGGCAGGTCGCCGAGCGCCTCGGCCACCCGGTCGGCCTCCTCGGCACTGATCGTGGGCACCCGCTGGGCGAGGTGCGTTACGCTCTCGGTGCGGTCGAAGACGTCCACCTGGATCGGGTTCGCCCGATCGCCCCAGGCGCGGTTCCGGGAGGTCAGCAGGACGTGCCCGGGGCCCTGCGGCAGGAAGGGCTCGATCTGGTCGAGCTCCTCGGCGTTGTCCAGCACGACGAGCCACCGCTCGTACGGCTCACCACGGCCGAGCACCTGGAGCACCGAGCGGACCGTCTCGGGCAGGGTCGGACCGATGAGGATGCCGAGGCGACCGGCCAGGTCGGCGAGGGCCGTGTCGACGAACTGCGGCGGGTCCGCCACGATCCACCAGACCACGTCGTACGCGGCCTTGAACCGGTGCACGTACTCCAGGGCCACCTGCGTCTTACCGACGCCGCCCATGCCCTGCAGGGCGACCGGCAGCACCACCGCGCTGCCGCCGCTCTGCAACTGCGCGCGCAGCCGCGCCAGGTCGTCCTCCCGGCCGGTGAACCGGGCGTTCCGGTTGGGGGCGTTGAAAATCAACGGCTCGGTGCCGGGAAAACGGGTGGCCCCGCCCGGCGGCCCGTCCGCCGACGACGGCACCGGCCGGCCGACCAGCCGCAACACCCGCTCCACGGCGGTCGCGGCGCTCACGTTGACCAGGTTGGTGGAACTCTGGGACGGGAACTCCGCCAGTGGGCGCAGGTCGGCGACGTACACGGCGAGGGCCGTGGAGCCGGTGCTGGTGTCCCGGTCGGGCAGACCACCGGACGGCGTCGCCACGTAGGCCGGCGAGACCACGGTCAGCGTGCGCGGGGCCGGCGTAGCGGCGGACCCGACGGCGGCCGTGGGCTCCACCACCCGCAGCCCGGCCGAGCTGAGCACCCGCTCCAGCCACTCGGCCCAGATGGCGTCCTCCGGCGCGTACCGGAGCACGATCTGGTCGTCGATCGCCTCGGTACGTCGGCGGAACCGGGCCTTGCCCCGCTCCCGCACCGACTCGTCCATCACCGGCAGCGCGGTCACCGCGCCGTCGGTGAGGATCCCGGTCAACGTCTCGAACGCGGCCAGCAACGACGTCGGTGAGCCCGGCGGGTCGCCGAACGTGGCGAGGGTCTCCTCGTACGCGTAGAACGGTCGGTACGGGACCTCCACCGCGGCCCAGTAACGCCGCCGTTCCGCCTCGGTCATGCCGGCCGGCAACCCGGCGAACCGGCGCATGGCCAGCAGCCGACCCGCCTCGGCCCGCTCCTTCTCGGCCTGGTCGACCCGCATCGGCACCGGCAGAACCCGGATGTCGCGCCGCCGGTACCGGTCGCGTACCGAGTGCGCCACCCGGGCCGCGCCGTCGATGCCCTGGTCGCTCAGGGTGAAGCAGTCGACCAGGGTGTCCGGCAGGTGCAGGGTGCAGATGTCGGCGACGTCGCTCAACCCCGTCCGGCTGTCGATCAGGGTGAAGTCGTACTGGCGCTTCATGTCCGCCCGCAGCGCCTCGAAGAACTGCGCCCCGCCCAGCCGGTTGTAGAAGTTGTCCCAGTCCAGCCCGCTCACCGAGACGGCGTAGTCGCTGTTCTGCCGGCCGGCGGAGAGGAAGTCCAGGCCACCGCCGTCGGGGAAGTTCCAGCGCAGCGAGAAGGCATGCCGCCCGACCCGGGCGTACTGCTCCACCCAGCGGTCCGGCCGGTCGTCGACCCGGGTGGTCTCCCACTCGTAGTCGCGGATCATGTCGATCACACCGCTGGTGCCCTGGATCGCCTCGGCGTCGAGGAACGGGTGGAAGAAGCGGTGCAGACCGGGCGACTCGAGGTCCCAGTCGGCGACGAGCACCCGCCGGCCGCTGGCCGCCAGGATCCAGGCCACGTTGGCCAGCGCCATCGTCCGACCCGTTCCACCCTTGAACGAGTAGAAGGTGACGACCTGGCCTTCGCGATCGTTGTTCATCGGTCTTCTCCGTGGGTACGCGGTGGGGCCGGATCATCAGGCGGGGACGCGGGGTCGGTGGGAACGGTCGAGCCGGCGGCGGGTAGGCCGTCCCGCAGGCTCGGCACCGGCTCCGGCGGTGGGTCGAAGGGGACGACCGGGCCGTACTTGAGGAACTGCCGACGCGCCTCGGTGACCAGCGCCGGCATCAGGTCGACGAACTCCGGCATGCTGCACGCGCGCTTCACCTGGGGCAGGCCGGCGTCGTGCAGCAGTTGGGTCACCTCGGTGGCCCACCGGGTGGCGTCCTGGCTGTCGTCGTCGTCGGTGACCACCAGCGGGACGACCCACTCCCGCAGGCCGCCCAGCATGCCGGCGAGGACCGCGGCGGCGTCCGGCGCCGCGGCGATCCACGGGTCGACCAGCAGCACCGCCGGCCGCCGATCGAGTAGCGCGGAGGCCTGCGCGAAGTCCTCCGTGCGGGCCGACAGCCCGAGCCGCTCGGCGGTGCTGGCCGCGTACTCGGCGGCGGGCAGTTGCTGGCTGCGCCCGTACGGCCGCCAGAGCCGGCCGCTGGCGGCGTAGCCGGCGGGGTCGCGATCGGTCGGCAGCCGGTCCCGGGTCGGGGCCAGGACGGCGACGACGAAGTCCGGGTCGGTCGGCGTCGGGCGGACCACCTCGTCCAGCCCAGGTGCCCGGGACGGGCCGATCGGTCGCCGCTCGACGGTGTGCACGATCCGGCTCGCCAGGCGGCTCAGCAGCAGCTCGTACTGGGACCGGTAGGAGGCCAGCATGCAGAACGCGCGCAGCCCGTCCGCGGCGTACTCCGGGACGTCCCGGCCCAGGTCCAGGGCGCCGTCCAGCTCCGGATGGGCCTCCCACGGAGGGAACGGGATCCACAGCACCGGGGTGAGGTGACCGGCGGTGAGCCGGGCCGACCCGACGGCGGCCAGCCGAGCCCGGAAGGACTCCTGCTCGCCCAGCGCCCACGGACGGCTGAAGTAGCCGGGCGAGTAGAGCGGGACGAAGACCTCGGCGTCACCGAGCGCCTCGGCCAGCGCGGCCTTCCAGTCGGCGCCCAACGGAATGTGCTGGTCGAAGAAGCCGATCCGCATCCCGGCGACCGGTCGTGCCTGCCGCCGCACCTCATCGGTCAGGTCGGCGAAGAACTGGCCGACCCAGACGTCGGCGTCGGTCCGGGCGCCCGGCGGCGGCGCCGAGTGGGCGTAGCTCAGGAAGAAGTACGTCCCGCGCGCCCCCGATCGGCGCCGGTTCGCCGGCGGGCTCACCGCGACTCCTCGGCGAACCGGTTGCACAGCTCGTCCACGCTCGCCGGCACCCAGGGTTCGACCAGGTACGACCGGTGGATGGCCACGATCCGCTGCGCCAGCCGCCAGACCACCGCCCGGTACGCGTTCTCCCACTGCATGGTCAGCAAGCCGTAGACCCCGTCCCGCTGGTAGTGCACCGCGATGTCGGGATCCGGCATCGCGGTCGGGGTGAAGCGCTGGATGTCGCGGAGCACCCGGGGCAGTGCCGTGCCGTTCGTCGGCGACCAGGTGACCGGCACGATCGCCGTCTCGTGCACCGACGCGGAGCTGTGACGCGGGGTGATCCGTCGGCGGGAGAACGCGTCCCACTCCCGGCCGCACCAGTCGCTGCCGAGCAGCGCGCTGGACACCAGCGGAACGAAGACCTGGCAGGTGCCGGCGGCCTGGAGCAGCTCCGGGCTCCAGCGTTCGCCGCCGGCGATGGAGGTGTCCAGGAAGCCGGCGTCCACCCCGGTCACCGGGCCGACCAACTCGCTGACGTGGACGGAGAGGTCCTCGAAGAAACGGGAGACGTACTCGGCGGGTTTGCCGGTGGCCCGGCCGACCGGTGCCCGCGAATAGCTGATGAAGAAGAGTGGGGCGCGTGCTCTGGAGGGTGCGTCCACTGTGCTCACCGCTGCCCCTCCGCCCTCCCCACGCGGCCGGAACATCAGCGTAGTCCCCGCGTCAACGCTGCGCCGCCAGGCGGTTCGCGGCGAACCAACCGGTCGCGAAGTCGACAGCGGCTCGCGCCGGCAGCAGCCGGGCGTCGGCCCGGCCCACCCGACCGCGCCGCACGATCGGTGTCTCGTCGAGCGCGGCGCCCACCTTCGGGAAGTCCCCGTCGTCCAGGTCCAGGGCCCGGAAGTCGAGGCGGACCCGCCGCCCGTCGACGAGCCGGAAGCAGTGGTAGTCGCGCTCGGGCGGCGGCACCGGGAGGCGGTACTCGGCCAGGTGCAGGGCGCTGCACGCCTCGTAGCCGAGGCCGAGCAGCAGGATCTGCCCGTCCGCCGCGTACAGGCCACCAACGGGTGAGCGTTCCCCCAGGTGGCAGGTGAGGTCATGGCCGTCGGTGAGCTGCCGGGCCCGAGGGCCGAGCGCGGCGAACGAGGTCTGTGGATGGTCGCTGCGCACGGCACCGGGGGTGCACCGGACGTACTCGGCGAGCGCACCCATCCGCTGCGAGGGGGTGGTCCGGAGGTCCCACCCCGGCAGCGCCGCCTCGTACCGCTCGCGCTGCGCCCGGTCCATGCCAGCGGTGGCCGCCAGGTGGGCCCGGGAGGTGGTCGAGTTGCCATCGGTCTGGGTGGGCACCAGCAGCGTGCCGGCCGGGCCGAGGACGTCGCGCAGAGCGCCGGCCAGGGTCGCCGGGCCGTGCTCCAGCGGGCCCACCCGGCGCAGGCCGCAGTGCACCAGCAGGCACACCCCCGGGCGTACGCCCAACGCCCGCAGGTCGTCGGCGAGGCGAGGACGGCCCAGTGTGGGCAATGGGTGGTCATGCGGACCCGACACGGGTCTCCTCCAGGGCGTGGCGCAGGTGGCCGACGAAGCGCTCACCCGCCGCGGTGAGCGACCGGCTGGCCAGGAGCGCGTCGACGCCGTCCCGGGTCCACGCCAGGAAGTGGGCCGCGTGCGCCGACGCGTCCGGACGGTCGGTGGCCGCCCGGGACTGCCAGACCTGGGTGACGGCGAGGTGCGCGTAGACGCCCTGGAGGACGCCCTCCGGGGGCCGCGGGTCGGGGCGCCAGGGCACCCGGATCCGGATGCCCTGGGCGGGTTCGACCAGGTCGTACAGGTCGAGCACCGCGCCCAGCTTCGCGTGCTGCCACTCGTGCACCAGCAGCACCGCCATCGTCTCCGGGTCGGCATGGGGGGTGACGGCGACCGCGCCGAACGCGTGCCGGGCGGTCGCGCTCCGCAGGGGTCGCGCCGGGTCGGGCGCCAACGGAACAACGGCACGCAGACCGCCGTCGAGCGCCGCCGCGTGCGCCGGCACGTCCCGGTGCACGACCCGCCAGGCCTCGGCCAGGGTACGGCCCAACGCCCGCGCGGCCGGCACCTCCAGGCGGGGTGCCACCGGCTGGCCGTAGCAGTCGCGGTACGGGTCGCCGTCCTCCAGAAGCAACCGACCGCCGGGCACCGGCACGTCACGCGTGGGAAGCCACCCGGTCGACGGCGGCGCCAGCGGATCGAGGAGCACCGACCCACCGGCGACCTGGAGTTCGCCGGGCCGGACCGTCACCTCGGCGCTCTCCCCCAGGCCGGGCAGCAGCAGGCTGCCGAGCGTGGGCAACGTGATCGCGCCGGCGCGCACCGGGACGCGCAACGCGGCCGGGACGCCGGCCCGCAGGGCCGCGGCGATGGCGAGGGCCGGCAGTGGGTCGACCGCCGCGCCGGGGCCGGGCGGGGCCGACGATTCGAGGCGATGCACCAGCCCGGGCCGGACGAAGGGGTGCGCCAGGACGGCCCGGACCGCCTCCGGGGCCACCTGGTCGAGGTGGACGAGCAGGTCCCAGGCGGCGGTCGCGCCGGCGGCGTCCCGGCACGCCGCCAGCAGCGCCCGGGTGATGGAGAGCTGGGTGGCGGCGAGCAGCGCGAGCGTCGACGCCGAGCCGTGCCCGGTCGCCAGGTCGTCGAGCAGCTCGTCGACGGGCGGGGTGGCGGGCCATTCGCCCGACCCGGGTGCGGTGGCGGTCCGTTGACGCGGCACGGGCGGCGGGTAGCCGTCCACGGTGTCGATCAGGCGAAGCAGGTCCGCGCAGTACACCGAGGGGTTGTCGAAGCCGGTGCCGGTGCGCCAGCGGTGGGCGTACAGGCCGCCACCGCACCTGTCGACCACCGGGCAGGCCCGGCAGGTCGCGCAGAGCCCGGCCACGCCCTCCTGCCGGACGGCGACCCCCGGGTGCCGTGCGACCTCGTCCACCGAGTGGTCGAAGACGTCGAACCCGGTGCCGGCCGCGCCGTGGTACGCGGTCTTCAGCGAGTCGACCTGCTCCCAACTGCCGTCCGCCTCGATGACCAGCACGTCGGCCGGCGCGAGGCCGAACGCCTCGGTGCCGCCGCCACCCGGGCGCAGCGCCTCGAACATCCGGATCGACATGGGGCGCCCGTCGTCCACCCACCGCCGGTGCAGCCGCCCCAGCCAGTCCGCGTACGGGGTGGGCTCGGGGCCGGGGCGGTGCGGGGGGTGGTCCCAGGTGGCGTGCGGCAGCAGCAGGTCGACGCGGGGCGGATCCTCGGCCAGCAGCGCCTCGTACACCCGCTCGGGGTCGTTGCGGACGTCGATCGTGCAGAGGATGCCGGCGTAGCTGGCGCGGTGTTCCGGCCGGCGGAGCAGGGCCAGCGCCCGCCGGACGTGGTCGTGGCTGCTGCCGCCGTGGGCGAAGACCCGGTGGCGGTCGTTGGCGGCGCGGTCGCCGTCGAAGGACACCCCGACCCGCACGCCGTACTCGATGAACAGGCGGCACAGCTCCTCGTCGAGCAGCACGCCGTTGGTCTGCATGCGCAGGTCGAGCCGCGCCCAGGGGGTGATCGCCGTGCGCAGCTCGGCCAGCACCTTTCGCAACCCGGCGGCGCCCAGCAACAGCGGCTCACCCCCGTGCAGCACCACGTGCACGGTCGGCAGATCGTGCCCGCGGGCGTGCTCGGCGATGCGCCGTGCGGCGGCCTGGACCGTGGCCGGCGGCATTCGCGGCGGACGGCCACGCCAGGTCTGGTCGGCGTGCTGGTAGACGTAGCAGTGGTCGCAGCTGAGGTCACATCGGCTGTGCACCTTCAGCACGAACTGGCTGATCCGCCGGCAGGATCCACCCACTCCGGGTGGACCGCACCGGCAGACCATCAGGTCAGATGGACGAGTTGAAGGCGGCGACGGCCACGGTGCCGGACGGCACGGAGTCGTTCGTGACGACGCGCCTGCGCACCGCCTCGATCAGGTCGGCGTGCTCGACGGCGATCCGTTCCAGCGGGGTGTGCAGGCTACGGGCCAGATCGGCTGGGTCGGGACGGGATGGGCGGGTGGGGGCATGGTCCACAATGAGTCTCCGGGGGCCCGGGGCGCTGGGAGCGCGAGCGGCGGCTGTGGCTCGAACGGCTCTGGTCCGTGACCAGGATAGACAAATATCGACCCAGTGTCACCGCAGGTACCATCGCCGGCACGGCGAGTGGCAGGCCGCGGTGGACGAGGAGGAGCTGATATGTGCCGGAGCATCAAGACGCTGCGTGAACCCTTCACCCCGCAGGTGACCGACGCGGACGTCGAGGCGGCGGCGTTGCAGTACGTCCGGAAGATCTCTGGCTTCCGGGCGCCCGCCGCGCACAACGCCGCCGCGTTCGACGCCGCGGTGGCCGCCGTGGCCGAGGCGACGCGCACCCTGCTCGACCAACTGGTGGTGCGGGGATCGGGCACCACGGACCGGTCGGCCACCGCCGCCAGCTGATCGTCGCCAGCGGCGGGCCCACCGGCACGGCACCCGGCCGGGCCTGACCCTGAAAGAGGGTCAGGCCGCGGCGAGCGCCGGGGCGACCGTGTCCGGCGCCCAGTGCGAGCGGTGGCACTGCGACCAGCCCCGGCAACCCGGGTCGCCCAGCGAGCAGAGCCGCAGCTTGCTGAGCACCTCACCGTCGTCGGTGTCCCGCACGTCGAAGTGCACCGGACGGACGGTGCCGTCCGGGGCGACGAGCAGGTACCGGCCCGCGTCGAGCGTGTCGTCGCGCAACAGGCAGTTGCGACCCAGCAATCGGGCCAGCGCGGCGATGCTCGCGTGCTCGGAGAGCTGCTCAGGCACCCCGTAGCAGTCCACCACCGTGGCGAACTCGCCCGGCGCCTGCCAGACGTCACACACCACCGCGTACGTCGGCAGCCGTGCCGGGTCGGCCACCGCCAACGGCATCACCACCCGACCTAGCGCCTCGGCCAACGCCGGGTAGACCTCCACGGGTTGAGCCCCGTCGATTCTCCAGTTCCACAGCTCGGTCATTCCGCCTCCTCGCTGCGTTCGTCCCCACCGGCCTCCGGATCGGGCCTTACCCACGATGGTGGGGGGCATTTGACCCCAGCCGGGGGCAAGTTACCGGTCTGTGACCATTCCGGGCAAAATTTCCCTGAGCGACATTGCTCGGAGTAGCGGGAAGGTGACAGTTTATCGGGTACGGTGCGCCATCCGCACCATCACCACCGCGTGTCCCCCGCGGGTCGACCTCGACGGTCAGCGCAGCACGACCAGGTGCTCCCCCCGGGGCAGCAACTCGCCCACCACGGGAGCGCCGGGCACCTCACCGGCGACCAGCAGCCCACCGGAGGTCTGCGCGTCGGCCAACAGCAGCCGCTCGGCCTCGTCCGCCGCGCCGAAGTCCGTCCACGGGGTCACCCAGTCCAGGTTGCGCCGGCTGCCGCCGCTGACGAACCCGTCGCGCAGCGCCTCACGGGCACCGGCCAGATAGGGCACCTGGGCGGTGTCGATGGCCACCGTGAGCTGGCTGGCCCGGGCCAGCTTCGAGGCGTGCCCGAGCAGCCCGAACCCGGTCACGTCGGTGCCGCACCGGATGCCGGCGGCGACCGCCGCGCGGGCCGCGTCCCGATTGAGCGCGCTCATCGTGGCCACCGCCTCCGGGAAGCTCTCCCCGGTCGCCTTGTGCCGGGTGTTCAGCACGCCCACCCCGAGCGGCTTGGTCAGTGACAACGGCACCCCGGCCCGGCCGGCGTCGAGGGTGATCAGCTCCTCCGGTCGGACCGTGCCGGTGACCGCGAGACCGTACTTCGGGCCGTCGTCGTCCACGCTGTGCCCGCCGGCCAGGTGACAGCCGGCCTCCCGCGCCACGTCCTGACCGCCGCGCAGCACCTCCCGGGCCAACTCCAGCGGGAGCACGTCGCGCGGCCAGCAGAGCAGGTTGAGCGCCACCAGCGGGGTGCCGCCCATCGCGTACACGTCGGAGAGCGCGTTGGCCGCGGCGATCCGACCCCAGTCGTACGCGTCGTCGACCACCGGGGTGAAGAAGTCGGCGGTGCTGACCAGCCCGGTCCGCTCGTCCAGGCGCACCACCGCCGCGTCGTCGCCGTGATCCAACCCGACCAGCAACTCGGCGGTGCCGCTCGGCGGGCCGAGGCCGGCCACCATGATCTCCAGCTCGCCCGGCGGGATCTTGCAGGCGCAGCCACCGCCGCGGGCGTACTTGGTCAACCGTACCGGTTCGGTCATCCACCCATGATCTCGACAACGCGCCACGATCGCCACCGTGGCCACCCATGCGTGACCAAAATCGGACGCCCGACAACGATCGTGACCGGTGTTACCGCTCCGTGACCCACCGAGTTGCATTCCGCCACATCAGGCCGCCTACAGTGGCCGCACCGGGGGTCAACCGACCCCGATCCGGGAGACGACAGGGGACGGTGGACGACGTGACGACGGGCGAACCGCTCATCGTGCTGGACGCGGTCAACAAGTGGTTCGGGCCGCTGCACGTGCTGGACGACGTCTCACTGTCGGTGGGTCGGGGCGAGGTGGTCGTGGTGATCGGCCCGTCCGGCTCCGGCAAGTCGACGCTGTGCCGCACGATCAACCGACTGGAACCGATCAACTCGGGCACCATCAGCTTCGACGGCCAGCCGCTGCCGGCCGAGGGCAAGCCCCTCGCGAAGCTGCGCAGCGAGGTGGGCATGGTCTTCCAGTCCTTCAACCTCTTCGCGCACAAGACCATCCTGGAGAACGTCACCCTCGGCCCGATCAAGGTCCGCAAGGAGAAGCCGGCCGCCGCCCGCGAGCGCGGCCTGGCCCTGCTTGACCGGGTCGGCATCGCCAACCAGGCGGACAAGTTCCCGGCCCAGCTCTCCGGCGGCCAGCAGCAGCGGGCGGCCATCGCCCGGGCGCTGGCCATGCAGCCCAAGGCGATGCTCTTCGACGAGCCGACCAGCGCCCTGGACCCGGAGATGGTCGGCGAGGTGCTCGACGTGATGACCTCCCTGGCCAGCGACGGCATGACGATGGTCGTGGTCACCCACGAGATGGGCTTCGCCCGGCACGCAGCGAACCGGGTCATCTTCATGGCCGACGGCAAGCTCGTCGAGGACGCTTCCCCGGCAGAGTTCTTCGACAACCCGCGCAGCGACCGGGCGAAGGACTTCCTCTCCAAGATCCTCACGCACTAGGCGTCCGTAGTGGAGCGTGCCGCACCTCGGTGGGCTCCGTCGAAGAAGGAGAAGAGTATGCATATGAAGCGCGTGGCAGCGGTCGCCATGATGGCCTCCCTCGCCCTTTCAGCTGCGGCCTGCGGCAAGGAGGGTGAGCCCACTCCGAGCGCGGGCGGAAGCGCCTCCGGTGCCGCTCAGTCCGACACCTGCAAGAGCTCCGGTGCCACCTTCACGCCGAAGACGGACGCCGCCGTCGCTGGCAGCCCGACCTTCGAAAAGATCAAGGCGGCCGGCAAGGTCTCCATCGGGGTCAAGTTCGACCAGCCGAATCTCGGCTACAAGGACGCCCAAGGCAAGCGGTGCGGCTTCGACATTGAGGTCGCCCAGTATGTGGCGAGCACGCTGGGCATCGACCCGGCGAAGATCGAGTACAAGGAGATCGCCTCCGCGAACAGGGAGACCGCGATCAAGGGTGGTGAGGTCGACTACTACGTCGGCACCTACTCCATCACTGACAAGCGCAAGAACGACATCTCCTTCGCCGGCCCTTACTTCGTCGCCGGCCAGGACCTGCTGGTCCGCAAGGACGAGTCGTCGATCACCGGCAAGGACACCATCAAGGGCAAGAAGGTCTGCTCGGCCACCGGCTCGACCCCGATCCAGCGGGTCCGCGACGAGGGTCTGACCGAGGCGAACAACATCGTCGAGTTCAAGACCTACTCGGAGTGCGTCTCGCAGCTGCTGGACAAGAAGGTCGACGCCGTCACCACCGACGACGCCATCCTGAAGGGCTACGCGGCGCAGAACCCAGACGAGCTCAAGGTCGTCGGCCAGCCGTTCAGCACCGAGAAGTACGGCATCGGCCTGCCGAAGGACGACAAGGCGCTGCGCGACTACGTCAATGACCAGATCGAGGCCGCCTTCACCAACGGCACCTGGCAGAAGATCTACGACGGCACGCTCGGCCTGTCCGGCTCGGCGGGCACCCCGCCGAAGGTCGAGCGGTACTGATCGACCGGCTCGACACGAGTTGCGGCGCCGGGCGGGATTCGTCCCCGCCCGGCGCCCGTGGAGAGGGACTGAGAGCGAGGCATGGGCGAGTTCTTCCGCGTACTGACGGACAACGGGCAACTGTTCGTCGACGGGTTCACCAACACCGTCAAACTCTTCCTGATCGCCGCGGTCGGCAGCCTCGTCCTCGGCACGCTGCTCGGCGCGATGCGGGTCTCCCCCGTGCCGGCCCTGCGCGCATTCGGCGCCACGTACGTCAACCTGGTGCGTAACACCCCTCTGACGCTGGTCTTCGCGTTCCTCGTGTTCGCGGTGCCGAAGCTCGACGTCAACATCGACTACTTTCCCAGCGCCGCCATCGCGCTGACCGTCTACACCTCGGCATTCGTCTGCGAGGTGATCCGCTCCGGCGTCAACACGGTCGCCGCCGGGCAGGCCGAGGCGGCCCGCGCGCTCGGGATGACCTTCGGCCAGGTGCTCACGCTCATCGTGCTGCCGCAGGCGCTGCGGGCGATGGTCCCGCCGATGATGAGCGTGTTCATCGCGATGCTGAAGAACACGACCATCGCCGCCGGCTTCTCGGTGCTGGAGGCCGGCGCGATCCCCGCGTACATGGCCGAGCGGGGTGAGCCGCAGTTCGCCGTCCTGCTCTGGATCACCATCGGCTTCCTGATCCTGATCCTGCCGCTGGTGGCGTTGCAGCGGTTCCTGGAGCGCAAGTGGAGGGTGGCCCGATGAGTCAGTTGACGAGCCGGGTCGTCGCGAGCGGAAGGTGGCCGAGTTGAGCCAGGCGTCAATCCTCTACGACCTGCCCGGGCCTCGCGCCAAGCGACGTAACGCGATCCTGGGCGTCGTCTCCACGGTCGGCATCATCGCTCTCATCGCCTTCATCGGCTACAAGTTCGCCGACACAGGTCAGTTCGAGGCCCGTAAGTGGGAGCAACTGCAGTACGCGTCGGTGCAGCGCGAGTTGCTGGGCGGGCTGTGGGCGACGCTCAAGGCTGCCGGCATCGCGGCGGTCCTGGCACTGCTCTTCGGGGCGGTCTTCGCCAGCGCCCGACTGAGCGACAAGTGGGTTCTGCGTACCCCTGCCACCTTCGTGGTGGAGCTGTTCCGGGCGATTCCACTGCTGATTCTGATCTTCTTCGGTTACTACGTGCCGCTGCAGTACGGCTGGTCGATCGACAAGCTCTGGGCGCTGGTCATCGGGCTGATGCTCTACAACGGCTCGGTGCTCGCGGAGATCTTCCGGGCCGGCATCAACGCGGTCCCGTACGGGCAGACCGAGGGGGCGTACGCGGTCGGTCTGCGCAAGAACCAGGTGCTACGGCTGATCCTGCTGCCGCAGGCGGTCCGGTCGATGCTCCCGGCGATCGTCAGCCAGCTCGTGGTGCTACTCAAGGACACCGCGCTGGGTTTCATCATCACGTACCCCGAGCTGCTCTTCGTCGGTAAGCAGATCGGCGGCCGTTTGCCGTTCGGCCTTCCGTACGTGCCGACCTACCTGGTCGTCGGAGCGATCTACATCGCCATCTGCGGTGCGCTGTCCGCCCTGGCCTGGTGGTTGCAGAAACGAATGGGCCGTACGCCGCGTACCCCGGCCAAGGTGCTCCCCGCCCAGAGCGTCGGCGAGGACTCTGCCCGGATGATCTGACCGGACGGGCCACCGGGTGGCCCGGCGTGTGATCGACTCGAGTTCCTTGATATCGGGGTGTCCCAGCGTTGGGGACACCCCGATATCGGTGAATTCCCGGCGAGCAGGCCGGTCAGCGGGCGATCTCGGTGACCCGGGCCTCGCGGGCCACGGTGACGCGGATCTGACCCGGGTAGGTCAGCTCCTCCTCGATCTGCTTGGCCACGTCCTAGGCCAGCACGGCCCGCACCGGCGTGTTCCGCGATCGTCCAGCAGTTCTTCACCGGCAACGACGCAAGCAGCCCTGCCACGGAGTCCCGGACCGGGCGCCTAGGCTCAGGCCGGCAAAAACGCGACTCGACCGTAGCCATCAACTCGCTGAACAGCTCCAACCATCGCCGAGCGTCTACTCTGTAAGCGGCAGCCACCGCCGCATCTCTTGAGGTCCACAACCCGTAGGACTCGACGGTGGCAGCTCGCCGTCCAGGGACAAACCACACACCACCACAGGCACGAACGGATCTCCTGCTGGAGTACTGGAGTAGTAGCCTCGGCTGTTCAGGGCCCGTGTGTCGCCAGATGATCAACGACTTGAGGAACCGGGAGGAGTGGACACCCGCGCGCGCCCGGTTGAGGTGACCCCTCCCGCCGGTCGACCAGCCGCCGGGTACGTCGGGATGGTCATTCGGTGGCTGGTCTGGCCGATGTGGGATTGCGGAGCGGTTCGACGGGCTCTGCGGGCGGTAGACGGACGCGGGGTTAGTGCGCCTCCGGCGGGGCCAGACGACTCCGGGATGGAGTTGCCGAACGGTTCCGGTGAGTGGGTGAGGAGGAATGCCATCCGGCCAGCCACCGACCCAGGCAGAGCCGAGCAGACCAGGGCCAGGGGACAGGTCGTTCGTCCGGTCGGGCGCTACACCTTGTCCCCTAGGCCCTGGTCTGCTCCACCGTGGTATGGGTCGCCGGCAGACAGGACGGCTAGCTTAAGCCAGAGCCAATTTAGCGAGTTGCTGCTTCGTGACGATAAGTCACTGGTAGTAAGCATTCTTGCCAGACAGGTATGCGTACTCGTGACACCGGGCCGTCGACGTGGAACCGGCGTTGGCCCACGACCCAAGCGCGTAGTAAACGCTGCCGTTGTTCTCCGTGCACCAGGCTTCGGCCCGGGCCTTCCTATTGGGGCATGAGGCCCAAACGCGACCGCCATACGTACCATAGGAATCCGAGGTAACAGAGCAAGCCAGAGTTGTCGCAGCGCTAGCGGAGGTGGGCGCCACCAAAACCACTCCGCTGACCCCAACGACCATTACAGAGAATAGCGCTGAGATCCTCTTGGCACTTTTCACTACTTGCTCCATTCCATGTCCGACGTCACGAATCCAACTGCATCGACGACACTGCTCCCTTGTGGAGCGTGGTACTGACTGTACCATCCATGAATTAGGTTGTCATCTATGGATAGTTCCAGATGCGGTCTAACGACCTCATGCATGATTGCTTGTCATTGAATATTGATGTTCGCTACTCTTTGTATGTCGGCTGCCGCGACCATGACGAACCGGCGGTTGACGGGCCTGTCCCGCTCGAGGGCTGGTGCACCAGGCCAAGCCCGGCGCAGGTACTCCGGCCGACCTCCTTGACAGCGCTCACAGACCCAGCGCCACGGCACTGCAAGCGCGGCAACGACCTTCTCGACGGAGGTGACCGGGGCAAGCGCGAGCGTCTCGTCTCCGTCCCGTCGCCGGTAGGGGTGCAGGCACGGCTAAGGGTTCACATCGCACCTGTAAGAGCTGCACTAACCCACTACACGCGATCGGTCAGCGGGCGATCTCGGTGACCCGGGACTCGCGGACCACTGTGACCCGGATCTGACCCGGGTAGGTCAGCTCCTCCTCGATCTGCTTGGCCACGTCCCGGGCCAGCACGGCCGCCCCGATGTCGTCCACGTCGTCCGGCTTGACCATCACCCGGATCTCCCGGCCGGCCTGCATGGCGAAGACCTTGTCCACGCCGAGCTTGCCGGCGGCGATCTCCTCGATCCGCTCCAGCCGCTTGACGTACGCCTCCAGGCTCTCCCGACGCGCGCCCGGCCGACCGCCGGAGCAGGCGTCGGACGCCTGGGTGAGCACGGCCTCGATGGTCTGCGGGGGCACCTCGTTGTGGTGCGCCTCGATGGCGTGCACCACGTCCTCGTGCTCGCCGTACTTGCGGGCCAGGTCCGCGCCGATGATGGCGTGGCTGCCCTCCACCTCGTGGGTGAGCGCCTTGCCGATGTCGTGCAGGAACGCCGACCGTTTGATGATGGGCACGTCCAACCGCAGCTCGGCGGCCATAATGCCGGCGATGTGCGCGGTCTCGACCAGGTGCTTGAGCACGTTCTGCCCGTACGAGGTGCGGTAGCGGAGCCGGCCGAGCAGGGTCACCAGCTCCGGGTGGATCTCGGTGATGCCGACCTCGACCAGGGCGTCCTCGGCGGCACGGAGACAGAGCTGCTCCACCTCCTGCCGGGCCAGGTCGTAGACCTCCTCGATCCGGTGCGGGTGGATGCGCCCGTCCAGGACCAGCTTCTCCAGGGTCACCCGGCCCACCTCCCGGCGGACCGGGTCGAAGCAGGAGAGCAGCACCGCCTCGGGGGTGTCGTCGATGATCAGGTTGACGCCGGTCACCGACTCGAAGGCGCGGATGTTGCGCCCCTCCCGGCCGATGATCCGCCCCTTCATCTCGTCGCCGGGCAGGTGCAAAACGCTGACCACGCTCTCCGCGGTCTGCTCGCTGGCGACCCGCTGGATCGCGTCCACCACGATGTGCCGGGCCCGCTGCTCGGCCGTGTTGCGCGCGTCGGACTCGATGTCCCGCACCAGCAGCGCCGCTTCCCGCTTGGCAGACGTCTCGATGGCGTCGACCAGCTCCAGTCGGGCGGACTCGGCGGTGAGCCCGGCGACCCGCTCCAGCTCCCGGCGGCGCAGCTCCTCCGACTCGGCCAGCTCGGCCTCCCGCTGGGCCAGTGCGGCCTCCCGCGCGGCGAGGGCGGCCTTCGCGGCGGTGAGCTGCCGCTCCCGCTCGGCGAACCGCTCCACCTCCTCGGTGTGCATCCGCTCCCGCTCGTCCATCCGAGCTGCCCGACGTTCCACCTCGGCGGCCTGCTCCCGGGTGGTGGCGGCGAGCACCGCGACCTCCCGCTCGCCGCTGCGCCGGGCGGCAGTCCGCAACTGCTCGGCGTCCGCCTCGGCCTGCTTGTGCGCGCGCTCCAGAACGGTGTCCGCCTCGGCCCGGGCGTCGTCGAGGACCCGACGCGCCTCGGCGCGGGCCGCCTTCGCCTCGGCCTTCGCCGCCGCCGCCTCGGTACGGGCTGCGGCGGCCGCGGACTTCGCCACGTCGATCGTGCTGTTCGCCTCGTCGGCCGCGGTCCGCAGGGCAGCGAGGGACTGCTCCTGGCGGTCCTTCTCGGCGATGAAGGCGGGATCCTCCGGTGCCGGCGCGGCCCCCATCCGGCGCATCGTCCGGATGCCGACCAGCACGGCCCCGATCACCACCACCGCGAGGACGAGGACGGCCGCGAGGAGCACGACGTCGAACGCGTTCATGCCGGGACCCCGTCGGGTCTACCGATGAACCTGTGCCGCCGCCCCGCCATGGCCGCCTCCCCTAACGTCGAGACCGCAGCGACCGTGCCACGGGCACACTCCTGCGGCTGTGGACGCCCGACCGGAGCGGCTGGCCGTGGATAGCTTTCTCCGCCGGCGGTGCCCGTGGGCAGCGTCGGCGGCCGGGTGCAGTTGTCGCAGCGTTCCGGACCGGCCTGTCCGGAACTGCCGCCAAAGGCCGCGGAGTCGGCCAAAGTGATGCTGTTCTGTTACGCGATCTATGTTGTGCGCTTAGCCTGCGCTGGTCGGGCAATGTGAGCCTGTATGGCGAGGCTAGGTCGCCGGGGGTGCTCTGGTCAAGGACTCATGATCAAACCCCCCGAACGGAGAGAAGTTGCGGCGTCACTCAAAGCTGATGTCGTGTCGGACACGGAAGGACAAACCCGGCGAGCCGACGGCTCCGATACGGATGTCGTGCCTGTTCAGAGACGGCGACACCCCGCCCAAGAGCCGACTTTGTGACACCAGCGACCCCCGGCCCACACCCGGACCCTCGGCGGGCTCGTCCCGTCAAGATCGCGCACGCTCCGGAGAGTCAACACCGTCAGGTGAGGGCTACGGACGGCGAAAGATCGCGCCGATCTTGTAGTTTCGGTTGTCGACGTGGGTGCGATGCCCCTTATGTCTGGACAGAAAGTGCTAGATCGCGGAGCAGGGGCCGTTCAGGGCTGGGGATCATAGAGTTGTGGTGCCTGGATTGGCGCTTTACGGGTGTTTTGTTGCCCACCACAACTCCATGATCGGCGAGACGACGCCGGTGTTGACGTGCTGGAACGAGCACGATCGTGGCGCCGGTCGCTCGGCGGGCACCAATGCTCACCCCGACGGGCGGCCTTCAGCATCGAGTCGACACACCCACCTGGCGCGCTCACTCGACCAGGCGGTTGTCGCGCTCCACCTCGCCCTCGGCGTCGGCGAGCGCGTCGGCGTCGATCTGCTCGGCGAACTCGGCTGCCTCGGCGCTCTGCGCGGCAAGCGCCTCCTTCACCGCCCGGATGGCCACGCCCGGCGGGTAGCCCTTGCGGGCCAGCATGCCCACCAACCGGCGGAAGACCGCGTCCGGCTCACCTCGGGCGGTGCGCAGCTTGCGCTCCACCAGAGCACGAGCGGTG
Source organism: Micromonospora sp. NPDC005220 (assembly GCF_040607895.1). NCBI lineage: Bacteria > Bacillati > Actinomycetota > Actinomycetes > Micromonosporales > Micromonosporaceae > Micromonospora > Micromonospora sp. NPDC005220. The sequence goes on along the minus strand of NZ_JBEXHP010000078.1, from coordinate 2,525 downwards.
TCCGCCTCGGTGTCCTCGTCCAGCTCACCCAGCGCCTCGGTGGCCACCTCGCCGTCCACGCCCTTGCGGCGCAGCTCGTTGGCGAGCGCCCGACGAGCGAGGCCGCGCCCGGCGTGCCGACTGGACACCCAGGCCCGAGCGAACGCAGCGTCATCGATGATGCCGACCTCGTCGTACCGGTCGAGCACCTCGGCCGAGACCTCTTCGGAGATGCCCCGCTTGGCCAACGCCCCGGCCAACTCGGCCCGGGTGCGGGGCCGGACGGCGAGCTGGCGCAGGCAGATCTCGCGGGCCACCTCGGACTCGTCGCGCGGGGGCGCCGGGGACTCGACGGTGTCGGCCCCCTCGGACCCACCCCGGCGGCCCCGCCGAGGCCGGGGCGGATCGGTGGCGTCGCCCGTACGAGGCGGACTGGCGTCCCAGCCCCGCCCCGTACGAGCGCGTCGTCCTGCCATGGGTCAGCGACCGGTCAGAAGTCGACCGGCGGCAGCTCCGGGCCACCGGCGGCGTCACCCGCGCCGACCCCGACGCCGAGCTTCTCCAGGATCTTCTTCTCGATCTCGGCGGCCACGTCCGGGTTCTCCTTCAGGAACTCCCGGGCCTTCTCCTTGCCCTGGCCGAGCTGGTCGCCGTCGTACGTGTACCACGCCCCGGACTTGCGGATGATCGCCTGCTCCACGCCGACGTCGATCAGCGAGCCCTCACGCGAGATGCCCTTGCCGTACATGATGTCGAACTCGGCCTGCTTGAACGGCGCGGCCACCTTGTTCTTCACGACCTTGACCCGGGTGCGGTTACCGACCACGTCGGTGCCGTCCTTGAGGCTCTCGATGCGTCGCACGTCGAGCCGGACCGAGGCGTAGAACTTCAGCGCCCGACCACCGGTGGTGGTCTCCGGGCTGCCGAACATGACGCCGATCTTTTCCCGCAGCTGGTTGATGAAGATCGCCGTGGTGCCGGTGTTGCTGAGCACACCGGTGATCTTCCGCAGCGCCTGGCTCATCAGCCGGGCCTGGAGGCCCACGTGGCTGTCGCCCATCTCGCCCTCGATCTCGGCACGCGGCACCAGGGCCGCCACCGAGTCGATCACGATGATGTCCAGAGCGCCGGAGCGGATCAGCATGTCCGCGATCTCCAACGCCTGCTCGCCGGTGTCCGGCTGGGAGACCAGCATCGCGTCGGTGTCGACGCCGAGGGCCTTCGCGTACTCCGGGTCGAGCGCGTGCTCGGCGTCGATGAAGGCGGCGATGCCACCGTTGCGCTGGGCGTTGGCCACCGCGTGCAGGGCCACCGTGGTCTTACCGCTGGACTCGGGACCGTAGATCTCGACCACCCGGCCACGGGGTAGGCCGCCGATGCCGAGGGCCACGTCGAGCGCGATGGAGCCGGTCGGAATGATCGCGGTCTGGACGACCGGCCGGTCACCCAGCCGCATCACCGAGCCCTTGCCGAATTGCTTGTCAATCTGGGCGAGAGCAAGGTCGAGTGCCTTCTCCCGGTCAGGCCCTGCTGCCATGGTTGCCACCCCTGCCTTCGCCGGCGTCTTTGCTGAGCTTCGCGTCACGCGGACACGCTAGGCGCTGGGTCCGACAGAAAACCAGCCGACGGGCCGCGAGCTGTGGACGAGCACCCCGCTGTGGACAATAGCCGAACAGGTGTACGACTCGACAAGCGACACGCGGAACCGGCGAAAAGGCTGCTCAGCGTAGTCGAGCGGGCACCCGGTCGGGGTACGCGGCACAGACCGCCCGCCACACCACGTGCGTCTGCTCCCCCGCTGCCAGGGCCTGCTCGATGGTCCGCCCGCCGAGCTGGGACAGCACCTGATCGCGGGCGATGCTGGCCGCGTAGCCGGGCCCGAACGCCTCGTCCAACCGCGTCCAGAAGTCGGTCAGCCGCACAGTGATCAGCCCTCCTCGTCCGGTGCCCCGGTCGGCACCGGGCGCAACGCTAGCGCCACCAGGGGCGCCGCCGCGACCGCCGCGAGCAGGGTGAGCACGGGATAACCGGCGAACTGCATGACAAACCCGCTGACCACGGCGGCCCCGGCCCCGGCCAGCCCCATGATCAGGTCGGACAGCCCCTGGACGCTCGGCCGCACCCCGGCCGACACCGACTCGGAGAGCAGGGTCGAGCCGGCCACCATCGTCCCCGACCAGCCCAACCCGAGCAGGACCAGACCGACCGAGAGTCGAGGGGTGTGGTGCCCGGCGGTGCCGGCGACCGCGCAGGCCGCCAGCAGCAGCCCGACCCCACCGAGGATCACCGCCCGTCGACCGAGCCGGTCGGTGAGCCAACCGACCACCGGGGCGAACGCGTACATGCCGGCGATGTGCAGGCTCAGCACGATGCCGACCAGCCGCAACACGTCGGCGTCGGCGTGCGACTCACCGAGCCGGACCGGAGTCATCGCCATCACCGCCACCATCACCAGGTGACCCACCGCCACGGCGGCGATGCCGAGTCGGGCGGCGGGCTGTCCGCGTACCACCGACCAGGCCGCCCGCATCCCGGCGCCGCGCGGC
>NZ_JBEXHP010000077.1:0-28843 GCF_040607895.1 Micromonospora sp. NPDC005220 | reverse complement strand
CCTCCCGCGCGGCCGGGGCGCCCCCCCCCCGCCGCTCCGGCGCGGCGCGGTCGCCAGGACCGCTTGATCAGGTGCGCGCTCAAGTAGCTGACGCCTTCGGCGGAACCGAAGGCGTCAGCGCTGGCCCCGCGGAGCCGGTAGGGCGGCGTCCGCCCACGTCGATATGAGTGCGTCTCGCGGCCTTTTGACGGATGGCATGGTTCACCCTTGGCCGAGTTCCTGCCATCCGGGCCATCGCCAACCGTCGACGTCAGGCCAGGTCGCCGCGAGCCCGGCGGAGAGTACGCCGCCGAATGCCACGGTTCCCTCGTGGGATGCGTAGGCAATCCAATCGTGGTGCTCGTCGATCCAGAGACCCTCCGGCCCGGTGTACCTCGGGGCGACGATCTCCACATCCAACAGGTAGTCGGTCCCATCCTCGCGCAACTCGACTACACGCCGCCGGCCCAGCTCTCGCAGAACTCGGCGAACCTGATCAACGCCGTCGCCCTCCCACATCGACTCCCCGGTCAGGACCAGCACGTCGTGCGGAACCGAACCACTCAGCAACGGGTGCCACCAGCCGTTCTGCACCCCCCATCGCCGTTGCAGCGACGTCCGCCAGGCTGATGACTCCTCGGGCGTCAGCACGCGCCGGTACGGGACGGGGTCGGTGCGGAAATCGGGCTGCGCCGTCCAGTGCTGCACCTTTGCGGCGAACAGCCGGCGCTCATCGGCCATGGCCCGTGCTTGGACCTCGTCGTATGGGGGCTCGGTGAAGGGGGAGTTAGCACTCTCGGCAGCCGTGAGCATCATGCTGGCCACCACGTCACCGCTGGGAAGTCGGTCCGGATCGAGCCGCTCCACCTCCATGAGGATGGCGTCCACGACGTTGTAGCGGGGGAAGATCCGCTTCGCGTCGGTGGTGTAGTGGTACCCATCGGCTTGGCGGCCACTGTTGGACAGCTGGCCATACGCCCTCTGGAGTTCCTCGTATCGCCTCGTCAGATACCGGCGTGATGCCCAGTGCAACGTTGTGGGATCCACGCACACATCCTCTCCGGTCAGTCCACGGCGCTTCACATGTGCACGGATCTGGCCGCGATCCGCGCCTCTGCAGCTGAACTGTTGGGCCTCGGTTGAGCCGTTTCGGGAGCCCGCTGAGGATGAGCGGGCTCCCCGGAGCCTGGCCCGGCTCGAACGTGCTGCCATCCCTGGGTCAGTGACGTGCGGTACCGGCGCCGCACGTTGGGCAGGCCGGCCTCCGAGGTTAATGCATCCAAGCCTTGGTGGAGAATCCGTTTACGTCGGCGGTTGTTCCTGCTCTCCATTCTGGTAGGCCCGGCCGTCAGCCATGGCCGTTACGGCGGGGAGGTGGCTGCTCCGATCGCCGTACCTCGGGCCGGCGTCCGCGATCTGGCGAGGAACGACTGCGGGACTATCCACCGTGCCCAGTTACGAGCCGGGGATCCGGAAAGCCGACACTCCGTTCGAGGTCAGGTAGGTTGGCCGCAGGCGTCCGGGTCCGAGGGCCAGATCATTGGTGGGCGCTGGACCGCGGCCCGCCGAGTTCGTTTCAGCGCCAGTAGGACAGCGTGGCCAGCAGCACCGTAACCTCCTCGAGTTCGACGAGATGTCGCAATCCACGCCGGCTCAACCTTCATCCCTCTGTTCCGGGCGCCCGGAACCACGGGGTCAGTTTTCACGCGGAGCCGACAGCAATTGGCTGGCAGCTGGCATGGCGGGATGATGAGGTACCTGGGTGAAGGAATGGAAGGGCCGCTCGCGAAGAAAGGCCGATGGGGCGCGGTCGGCATGGAAGCTCAACCCGGGTGTGCCGCTGCGAAAGCCGGACGAGGGCGACGTGCTGGTGTCGGCGTCGATCGGGCCCGAGGGTGACCTTGTCGCGCTGTGGTCCAACCCTGGCGACGAGGCGGCTCTGCGATCAGTCACCACCCAACCTGGTTGGGCGACGTTTCCTGACCCGACCACCGATCGCCCCGTCGCAGGGCGATGGAGCCGACAGGCCGGGGAGAGGATCGACATCATCCCGTTGCCGGGGCTGACGCTGGCCCATCCCTCGTTGCAGCCCTTGCCCCACGGGCGGGTGCTGGTGGTCGGCGCGCGCTGCCGGTGGCGCCCCGACGGCCCGGACCATAACGCCGTGATCTACGACGGCGACGGGAACGTCGAGGTGGAAGCAACCCTCGGCGACGGCATCGAGCACATTTTCACCACCACCTCAGGTGAGGTGTGGGTCGGGTACTTCGACGAAGGCGTTTACGGCAATTACGGCTGGGGCAACAGCGACACTCCGCCACCGATCGGCGCCACAGGTCTGATCCGCTTCACACCCGAGCTGAAGCCGGCGTGGAGATTCCCATCCCATGTTGACAACGGCTGGGGCGCGATCAGCGACTGCTACGCCCTCAACGTCACCGACGACGCGGTCTGGACCTGCTATTACACGGACTTTCCCGTTGTGCGTGTCAGCGGAGACGAGGTCACCGGATGGCGCAACCCGATCGACGGAGCCAGAGCGCTGACGATCAGCGGCGACCGTGTCGGGCTCCTTGGCGGGTACGGGCATGAGCGTTACCGGTTCGTGGTGGGTGCACTGGACGGCGAAGCGATGCGCGTCATCGGCGAGTACCAGCTCGTCCTACCCGACGGCGCCCCGCTGCCACCTCGAGTGACGGCCGTCGGCCGCGGGCCGGTGCTCCACCTCATCACCGCCGACCGCTGGTACCAGGTGAACCTGCAGGAGGCTCCCGGCGGGTGACTGCGGTCAGCCGGTCGGTTGCGGCGGCGGGTCGGGCAGGCCCCCCCATGATCCGGTCGCAGTCGTACGGGTGCATGGCCACCCACATCCAAGTGCGACCCATCACCATCTACCGTCCCGGCCTGTAGGGCGCCACGCAGAGGTAGGCTGGCGCGCGCCGACCGCCTGCACGGCTGTTAGCCGAACTGGCCGCCATGATCCCGTCGAGTATCGAGGGCTATCGCGGCAGTACTGTGCGCGCCATGATCCGCAAAGTCATGATCGTAATGCCCCTTTGCCTGCTCTCCCTCACTGCTTGCAGCAGCAGCGCCGATAAGCCGGAAGCCTCTCCGTCCTCGACATCGCCGGCTCCTACCGCCACCGGGGTGTCGGGTGCGGCGGCCAGCCCGACCGCTCCAGACACCAGCGAGGAGGCGGTGCTTCGCCAAGCGGTGGTGGCGTACTCGGATGCCTTCCTCGACGCGGAGCCCACAGTCGGGTACGAGCTGTTCTCGGCCAGGTGCAAGGAACGCGTGACTCTCAGCGAATTCACCGGGATGCTGACGGCCGCCAAGCAGATGTACGGCAAAGCGATGCCAATCAAGAGCTTCGAGGCGCGGATCTCAGGGGATCTGGCACGAGTGACCTACACCTATGACGTGCCTGCTCTGAACCAGAACAAGGAGCCGTGGGTGCGGGAAGACGGAAAGTGGAAGCAGGACGACTGCTGAGGCTTGAGTCATGCCGGCGTGCAGCCTGGCCGAGGGCTGGAATTTCTGGGGCTACGACGACGTCGAGTGACCAGAAACGATCTACGCGCGCGGCTGCCAAGAGCAAGGGGCGTCTGCGATCATGGCCGGATGTTCGAACCGGGATCGCGTTCGAAGCAGGTCAGCACCTTCATGCTGCCCGAGGACGAGGCGGCATTCGACGAGGCGCTGGGCCCCGCGATTGCCGATCTCGGGCAGCGGGAGACCCATGATCAACATACTCGGAGCGTCACGCTGCACGACTCATTGGCAGGCCAGGCGGTTCCAATCCTGGGTTGGCAGCGGCGCCGGGGCGACGAGGGCGACGCGACTGGCTTGCCATGCCGCTCGCGGTCGCGGGCATGGAGCGCCACCTGGAGCAATGGGATGCAAGGCTTAAGCCCTACCAGCGACCCACGAGGGCAGATAGTTCGGCGCAGGGCGGAACATGCGGCGGATCCGCCACTTGAGTCAGCCAGATCGACACAGCCGTTCTGGAATAGCAAGATCGGGTGCGCGCATCTGCCGCAGGGCGGGGCCTTGGCCATTCGAAGGGCGCGTTCGTGCCAGTCAGCTCACGCGGGGCCGTCGAGATAGCCGACATCCGTGGAGCCTGACGCGACGCGGACGCGATACCCCCAGTGTCGTAGGACCTGGGCGATCTTTGCGGCGCCGGCCGGGTTGGCAGAGTGGATGTTGATGACGCCGACGTTAAAGGGGCGCTTGTCGAAGGCCGCCCGTTCGAGGATCTCCACGACCGGCCAGATCGTGTCGTCCCCGCCGAGGTCGTGGTCCAGCCACAGCTCGTCCAGGCGCCGGTCCCGGTACCGATCGAGGAGGTCAATTCCGGCGGCACTGGTGCGGGCCACCTCGGCGCTGCGACCATCCGCGAACGAACGGAGGTCATCGATCAGGACGATCGTTTGGCGGGCATGCACGCAATGATGATGCCTGCCACCGTCGGGATCCGACATCCGGTTTTGCCGTGTACCGAGCTGGATTGAGCGTGCTGCCCATGGGGTGCTGCCGGGCGGGCCCGGCGGTCGGCGGTGTTCTCGGGACGGGAGGATGAAACGGGGTCGTGTCGTGCTCTGGCTCATCCGCCGCGCCGTACGAAGCCGGCCACTGAGGCCGGCAGTTCATCCTGCGGCATGTGCTCGGAGCCGGGGCGGACGAAGTCGAACAGGAGCACAACGCGGTCGCTGGTGCCGTAGTTCCACGCCTCGTGCGTGACGGTGTCGTCGAAGACAAAGGGTTTCGCCCTCGCGCCATTGTTGGGTCTCGTCGCCGACTCGTAGCGCGCAGTCCTGGGGCACGACGAGTCCGAGATGGGCGCGGTCCCTGATCACCACCGCCCGCATGTCCTCGAACCCGAACGACTTCGCCGTGGTCGCCCGCCTGGGCCTGCTCGGGCTGAGGATCTTCGAAGCCTGCGGGTCGAACATCACCGACCTGGGCGAGGATCACGGCCACCGGGTCCTACGCGTGCGCGGCAAAGGCGGCAAGGTCATCCTCGTCCCACTGCCACCTGCGGTGGCCCGAGCCATCGACCGAGCCGTCGACGAGCGCAACGCCGGGCCGATCCTGCGCAACATGCATCATGGGCGGATGGACCGGCACGCCGCCACCCGCCGGCTCAAACACCTCCCCCACGCCGCGGGGATCCGGATGCCGAGGATGCACCCGCACATGCTGCGCCACACGTTCATGACGACCAGGCTCGACGCCGGTGTCAGCCTGCGCGGCGTGCAGATCGCCGCCCGCCACAGCGACCGCGAACCACCATGCGCTACGACCGAGCCCGCAAGAACCTCGACCGCCACCCCAGCTACATCCTCGCCGCCTACATGGCCTCCGGAACATGATCCGCCGCTCACGGCTTTGCCGATGACAGTGCGCGCAGGCGGACCAGATCAAGCGGTCACAGCGGGCGTCGGTCGAGGGATAATCGTCAACCGGGTCAGTTCCAGGGATCGGCGTTTGGATTCTCGCCGAGCAGCCGCGCGCTCGCCAGGCACAAGTCTTCGCCGAACAGTTGGTTGCCGCGGGAGTCGGTGCCCCAGGCGTCGTCGGCGCAGGCAGCGATGGCTCGCCATGTGTAGCCTCCAGCCCGCCATTGCCTGACCTGCCGCGCGATGTCCGTAGTCAGGGTCAGCCCCCACGCCTCCAGCACGCGCCGAATCTACGCTAACCGCCTTGACGTCGCCGCCTGTGCGTCCGGATCTGCCGCAGGCCGTGCATCGTGAGCGCAGCCGAGTGTGTTCACGTGAGGGGTCTCGTCCTGCGTTGTGGTTCGTCCGGGGACCGAAACGTGGTCGTGCCGTCCCGCGGAGAGCGCCATCATTGGCTCCGTGACCAGCTTCCCTGCGCAGGCGCGCCGCCTCCGTGACAGCACGCTCTCGCCGCAGCGCAGGCTTTACGCATTGCGGGAGTGCGCTCTGCACTGTGCCCCGTACGGATTCCGCGCCACCTGGCACCACCTGGTCGTCGCCGCCCGTATCCCACGCAGTCTCACCGACGATCTCGACGCGCTCGTGCGTGCCGCTGACGAACTGCAGCGGACACGCGACGTGGTCCTGCAGCGTGCGCAGGAGTACGCCGCCCTGCGGCGTCGAGAGAAGGCGACTGGTAGGCGACTCCCACGGACGCCGCCGCCCTGGAACTCGTGGGGCTGGTCCCGGATCGCCTACTGTCCCGACCCTGAACACCACCCGACGGGACCTCTCGCCACGGTCGTCCAAGCGGTCCTCGATCGCCACGATGCCGGAATCAGCGTCGACAGGCACTGCCTGGCATGCGGCATCGAAAGGCGACACCCGGGCCGCGCATGCCCGACCTGTGGCGTCCATCCGGACGGCCCCGCCGCACGCTGGCGTGCCTCCCGAGCCGAGGAACGCTGGCAACGGGTCTGGCGCCGTGAGCTAGACGACCGACCGACGCCGCTCGTCCCATGAGTTCGAGGTGCACAGACACCGCCGTACGCGCGGCAGGGCGAGCCCTCTGGAGCGCCTCCGACGGAGAAGCCGCGCACGGGGGTAACGGGCGAGTTGGACATTGAATTAATTCTATGTATCGTGGGAACGCTCCCAAACTGCCTCCACCACCCCATCTGATCGAGGAGCCGCACATGTCACGAAGGCGTCATCGCCCGGCCACCATGCTGGCCGGGCTGCTCGTTCTGGCCCTGTCAGCGACGCTGTTGCCACCGGCGTCGGTGGCCAGCACCGCCGCGGCCGGCCCGTCCCACACCCTCGCGGCGCCACTCACCGAGCTGACCGTGGTGTCCGAACGGGTGGCGTTCGGTCTGCAACGTCCGATCGCGATCACCGGGCTCCCGGACGGCCGGATGCTGATCGCGGAGAAGAGCGGCACCGTCCGCGCCTACCACCCCGCCACCGGCCTGGCGGCCGCGCCGGTGCTCGACCTGACCGCCCGCGTCGACACGTCGGACAACGAGCGCGGCCTCCTGGGCATCACGCCCGCGCCGAACTTCGCGCGAACCGGCATGCTCTACGTGGCCTACACGAGCCTGCCGGCCGGTGCGCTGACCCTGGCGCGAGTGCCCATCAGCGCTCCCGACCGGTTGCAGGTGCTGCTCACTCAGGAGCACGCCGAGTACGGCAACCACAACGGCGGACAGGTGGCGTTCGGCCGCGACGGCTACCTCTACTGGTCGACCGGCGACGGCGGCGGCGCGAACGACCCGTTCAAGAGCGGCCAGAACCTCGGCACCCTGCTCGGCAAGATCCTGCGGATCGACGTCAACCGCAGCTGTGGGGGCAAGCCCTACTGCGTACCCTCCGACAACCCGTTCCTCCGCACGCCGGGCGCGCGGCCGGAGATCTGGCTCTACGGGCTGCGCAACCCGTGGAAGTTCTCCATCGACCCGGTCGACAACTCACTGTGGATCGGCGATGTCGGCCAGGGCCTGATCGAGGAGGTCAACCACATCCGCCCGTCGCAGCGTGGCGCGAACCTCGGCTGGTCCTGCAAGGAGGGCACGCCGGTCTTCGACCAGACGCAGTGCCGGCCGGGCGTACGGCTCACCGACCCGGTCGTCGAGTACGAGCACTACCTGACGGAGAACTGCTCCATCATCGGCGGCCTGGTGTACCGGGGTTCCGTCACCCCGGAGGCGCGGGGGACCTACATCGCGAGTGACTACTGCTCGACCCGCGCGTTCGCCGTGCGTCCCAAGTCCACGGGCGGCTACGAGTCCGCGGAGATCGGCACCTTCCCCACCCAGCCGACGGCGTTCGGCGCCGATGTGAACGGCGAGCTGTACGTGCTCAGTGATCTTCCGGGCTGGCTGAGCAAGGTCCGGTTCGAGCGGGTCCAGGCGGCCGCCGGGGGCGGGGCGGCGAACCGCTGAAGCGCGGAGCCACCCGCAACACCCGTGGGGACGGCCGCCTTCCGGCGGCCGTCCCCGATCAACAGGTCAGAGGCCGGCGGCGTGCGCGGCGGCGGTGCCGCCGACCACGGGTAGGACGATGTTGCTGCTCTTCAGCGCGACCTTGAGGTTCGCCGCGGTGGTATCCGCCTGGCTGGAGTACTGCGGGTAGCTGGCCACGATGATCACGCCGATCCGGTGGCCGGGCTTGAAGACGTAGTCCTCCGGCAGCAGCGGGAAGCTGAAGTTGTACGACTCCCCCGGCACCAGCGGCACGGCGACGCGGATCGACTGCCGGTTCTGGGCGTCCATGATGCCCTTGGTGACCAGCTCGTAGTCTGCCGTGGCGACCCGCTTCGCCGTCTGCTTGTAGCAGCCGTCGTCCGTCGGGCTGCTCTCGCCCCAGCAGTCCTCCGTGGTCAGGGTGATGATCCCCTCGCCGGAGGCCCGGTGCGCGACCCGCTCGTCGGTGCCGTAGTCGACCAGGATCGCCCCGAGGTTGGTGTCGGTCTGGTCGGCGGTGGCCCGCAGTTGCACGGTCGGGGTGCCGGAGATGTGCAGCGGCGCGGAGAGTGGCGCGGAGAGGAAGGCCAACCGGTTGGGCTGCACCACGTCCGGGTTGAGGATCATGGTGTTCTGGCTCTGCGTACGGCTGTCCTGGAACGCCCCGGTCGCCGGCTTCGCGGTGGGCACCAGCCCGAGACCACCCGCGCCGGTGGTGCCGGGCTGGAGGAACACCTCGGTGTCGGCCTTGCCGGGGATCGGCCAGTCGGCGTGGGTCTCCCACACGTCGGCGGACCGCTCCAGGTCCACCCGCGGCTCATCCATGATGCCGTTGGCGACGCCCTGCAGCCAGAAATCGAACCACCGGTGCAGCGTCGACACCCACACCGCGCGGCGCGAGTCGAACGGGTCGACGTGACCCTCCTGCGACAGCCACAGCTTGCGCGGCACGTTGTTCTCCGCCAGGGCGTACCAGAACTTGCTGAAGTGGTCCGGTCGGACGTTGTCGTCGTTGAGGCCGTGGTAGAGCAGCACGCTGGCGGTGACGTTGGGGACCTTCTTGACGTAGCTACGCTCGTTCCAGAAGGACGTGTAGTCGCCGTGCTCGTCGCCGTCGGCGGCGCCTATCGCGTCGCGCACCGGCTTGCAGTAGTCCCGGCGCGCGGGGTTGGTGACCGTGTTGGCCAGCGACGCCACGTAGCTGTTGCCACGGGTGACCACGCCGTTGCTGCGCACGTAGTCGTAGTACTCGGTCGGTCCGCTGATGGGCACGACAGTGGTCAGGCCCTTCACGCCGGTCACCGCCGTGGCCATGGCCAGCGAGCCGTCGTACGACTTGCCGATCATTCCGGTCTTGCCGTTGTGCCAGTCCGCCTTGACGATTTCACCGGCGGCGTTACGGGCGGTGGCCCGGCCGTTGAGCCAGTTGATGGCCTGCTTGGCGCTCAGGTTGTCCTGGTTGGCGTTGGTGGTCGGGCAGCCGGTGGAGTTGTTGGTGCCGACCATGTCCAGCAGGATGACCGCGTAGCCGCGCGGCACGAAGTAGTTGTCGTAGAACAGCGGCCACTTGTCCAGCAGCCCGTCGCCGTCGAGGTCCGCCTTGCACTCGGACTCGTTGCCGCGGCAGACCGTCGAGTAGTAGGGGCTGGCGTCCATCACCACGGGGGCCTTGAGCCCCTGCGCGGTGGCCGCCGGCCGCATCAGGTCGAACGCGATGATGTCGCGCAGACCGTCGTTGTCGCTGTCGAAGGTGGAGTCGATGAAGAGGCGTTCCCGAATGGCGTCGGCGTAGCCGAACACCGGCTGGGTGACGCCGTCCTGGACGACGATCGACGGCGGGTTGTCCGCCGCCTGCGCCTGCGGCGCCGCGCCGAGGGCGGCGAGCACCGCCGCGGACAGTACGGCCATGCCAGTGCGCCAGCGCGTTCCCACTGTAGCCATGCATTCTCCTTGAGGTGTCCGAGGGTGCGTACGCTACGAGCCGGTGGCCTGTGCCACCACCTGCACGTGTAGGAAGTTCGCCGGGTGTGCTTCGACGCGGGCCGCTTCCCGGTGGCAACGGGGCTACGGCTGGCCGGCCAGCACCAGCTCCCGCAGCCGCTGGTCGAGGGTCGGGGCGTCCAGGCCACCCGGCCAGCCGCGGAGCAGGGCGCCACCCTTGGCCACCAGCACGACGGCCGGCGGCTCCCGCACCGCGTACGAACGCCAGATCGTCTGCTGGTCGTCCACGACGACCGGGTACTCCACCCGGTGCGCGCGTAGGTAGTCCTGGACCTCGTCGGCCTGGTCCGGGCCGGCCACGCCGACGAAGACCACCCGATCCTGGTAGCTGCGGGCAAGCTCGCTGAGGGCGGCCTGCCGGCTGGCGCAGGTGGTGCACCAGGAGCTGAAGAAGGTGAGTACGACGGGCCGCTGCGCCCACAGCTCGGCGGCGGCGAACGGTGTCCCGTCGGTCAGCGCACCGGTGAACGCCGGGGCGGCCGGGGCGGTGCCGGGCGCCGGACGCAACGCCAGGTCGGCGGGGACCGGTCCGGGCAGCGCGGCCGCCCCTCCGGCGGGGGCCGGTGCGGGCGCGGGCTCGGGCGTGCTGCATCCGCCCAGCAGCGCCGCCGTCAGCACCAGCGGCAGGAGTGCCCGCCTCATGATGGGACCACCGCCACCAGCGCCGGGCCCTCGCTGCTGTCCGGCGTCAGGTCGAGCGCCGCCCGGCCGTCCACCTCCAGCCGATAGGAGGTTCGTTGCGGCACGCGCACTCCGACGGCGAACTCGCAGTAGGTGGGCAGCCGCTCCACCCCCAGATCCTCGGCGAAGGCGGCCACCGATGTCCCCGCCGGCAGCTGCCCGCTGGCCAGCGCCGCCCCGTCCGGGTCGAGCACCCGGAACGGCGCCCGGTTGTGGAAGTGCTGGTACGGGCCGGTGCCGGCGCAGTCCACGCCCGCGGCCCGGATGTTGATGTCGCGAACCAGGACCCGGACGGTCGTCGGGGAGACCGCCTCCTGGGCGGCGCCGACGGCACCGCAACCGGTCGCGCCGGCCAGCAGCAGGGGCAGCAGGGTGGTGATGCTTCGCCGCACGTCATTCTCCTTCCGCCCGCCTGCCGGGTCCGTGACGGTGGGCCGCCGCGGGCCCGGCAGGAACGGGTTCAACCTCGGGCGTCGGTCAGGACTTCTCGACCCGGCACTGCTTGGTCACCGTCTTCGTCGGGTCGCTCTCCGAGGTGGCGGTGAGCTTCACGAAACCGGTGTCCGCGGCGGCGGCGGTGGCACCCACCGACACCTTGACCGTGGTGGCCTTGCCGAACTGCGCGGTGGTGAGCTGGTTGGGCAGCCAGGTCCGCCAGCCCTTGCCGGCCACCTCCGCCGACAGGCGGTAGACGTCCGACTTCAGGTACGCGCTGACGTTCTCCGGGTGCTGCTGCCCGCCGGCCGAGTACGAACCGGTGTTGGTCAGCTCGAACGAGCAGGTCACCCCACGGTTGGTCGGCTTGCCACCGCCGGTCACCTCGCCCTTGCCCAGCAGCACGCCGTGGCTGCTCGGCCCGCCGGTGCCGTCCAGCGAACGTACCGCCACGGTGTAGGAGAGCGAGCCGGCCGAGTCCCGTTTGAGGTCGATGATGTAGAAGTGCAGCCGGTTGGCCTCGTCGACGTACTCGTACTGGCTGCCGGTGTCCGCGCCGGCGTGGAACAGCGCGTCGGAGAGCTGCCGGTAGTCACCCATGGTGATCTTCTGCGGGGTGCCGTCCGGCCGGTAGAAGTCGATCATGTCGATGTCCTGCGGGTTGGCGTCCACCACCCACTGGAACGGCGCGCTGTCGGCGTTCTTCGTCTTGCTCAGCAGCACGCCGCTGTCCGGGGTGAAGGAGTCCGCGCCCATCCGGTCGACGACCTCGACGGTGTAGTTGTTGAAGTTGCCGCCGTCGCACAACGGGTCGGTGCTGACTGCACACGCCGGCGACAGGTCCTTGTTCAGCGCGATGTTCACACCGGTCAGACCCTTCGGGCCGGCGTCCACCGCCCGGGCCGTGACCTGCGCGACCACCATGCCCGAGGAGGCCAGCGCCTCCCGCGACAGCCGCAGCACGTGTTCCTCACCGAGCAGGCCGATCTTGAGTTTGTCCCGCACGGTGTGCAGCGAGCCCATCGAGCCGCCGTTGGTCGGCGGGATCTGCCAGCGGGTGTGCGGACCGCCCGGGCCGTTGAACGACCCGCGCGACATCATGCTCCAGATCCCGGTGTACGCCCTGCGCAGCGGCTCGCCGTACGGGTTGTTGTAGTTGTCGCCGATGCCGAGCAGATGGGTCAACTCGTGGGCGTAGACGCCCATGCCGGAACTCTCCCCCTGCGTCGAGGAGCCGCCGCCGGCGTTCGGCCACAGCGTCGCCGCCGCCTTCCACGAGGTCCACTCCACGTAGCGGGTCTTCGCCCAGTTCGGCAGGTTGGGGTCCGGCGGGCCCCAGGCGTCCGGCACGTCCTCCTTGTTCTGGAAGATCATCTGCCCGAACTCCTGCCAGGTCGACGACTCGTCCTGGCCGGCGCTGAGGATGAACACCAGCTCGTACTGGTTGGCGACCTCCTCGCCGACGGCCGCCCGCCAGGCGCCCAGGCCGTCGGTGCGGATGTTCTTGCTGCACACGTCCCCGCTCGGGCAGGCGCCCGGGTTGAACCCGTTGTCCAGCCCGTACTGGTAGGACTTGGCCGGCATCTGGTACGGCCCGAAACCGGTGAGGTCGACGCCGTAGCGGCCGTTGGAGTCCTGCATCCAGTACTCGTGCAGCGTGTGACCCTTGTTGAGGGTGTTCGGGGTGTTCAGGAAGTCCTGGTAGAACTTCGGCACGTCCGCCCGGGGGATGTTGGTCGCGACCGACTGGGGGTTGCCGAAGACCGTCGAGCGGGCCCGCTGCGAGACCGCGAACGTCTGGTCAGGATAGTCGAGCGCCACCAGGGCGATCTTGAAGTTGCGGACCGAGCCGGACACGCTCGGATCGGCCCAGTTCCTGCCGGGCACGGCCTTGTAGTCGTTCCAGGTCATCGTGTCCGGGTTCTGCCAGGCCTGCGGATCGAGGACCTGGAACGGCGCGGTGCCGCCGGCCGGGTTGGCCGGGGCGGCGGCGGCCTGCGCCGCCCCGGTCGCCACGAGCGTGGTCACCACGGCTGCGGCCAGCACGGCCCGCCTCAGCCGGGTTCGGTTGGGGGTACGGAGCACGGAACCACCTCTCGTCGGAGGAAACGCGGCGCCGACGTCCCGGTGGGGGTTTCGCGGAACACCTGTCAGCAGGCCGCGCAGCGAACATAGGAGGGCGGACCGGTGCCGGTCACCGTGCAGATGTCGGCAGGTGGGCCGGCGACTTCCGACACCTGAAGGACCGGCGCCCACCGGCGGATCAGCCCGGGCCGGCCCCGGAAGCCGGTTCGGCCGTCGCCGCGAAGGCCCGCAGCACGTCCCGACGGACCTGGTCGGCGGCCGGGACGGACAGCGGTCCGCGCGGTGGGCGGCACCGCCCACCGAACCGCCCGGCGCACTCCATGGCGAGCTTGACGGCCTGCACGGACTCCGGCCGGGAGGCCCAACCGAGGATCGGGTGCAGCTCGGCGTAGAGCGGCAGCGCCCGGCCCAGGTCGCGGGCGACGCACAGCTCGTACAGGCGCACGGCCTGGCGGGGCAGCGCGTTGGGCAGGGTGGCGACCCATCCCGTGGCACCGCACAGCACCAACTCGAGCACCACGTCGTCGGCGCCGACCAGCACGTCGACGTGCGGGCAGAGGTCCCGCAGCCGGTGCAACCTGCGTACGTCGCCGGTGACCTCCTTGACCGCGACGATCCCGTCGATCTCGGCGACGGTCGCCAGCAGGTCCGGCGTGAGGTCCAAGCGGGTGTCGTACGGCTCGTTGTGGGCGACCACCGGCAGGCCGACCGCCGCCACCTCCCGGTAGTGGGCGATCACGTCGGCGGCGCGGGCGGCGGGCCCGTCCGGTGGCCGCGCGAGCACGCCGTGGGCGCCGGCCTCGGCGGCCTGCTCCGCCCAGCGGCGGGCCTGCCTGCTGCCGTAGCCACCGACGCCGGGCACCACCGCGCAGCCGGACGGCGCGGCCTCCACCGTCGCCTTCACCACGGCGGCCCGCTCGTCGTCGGAGAGGGCCCGGTACTCCCCCACCGACGCGCACGGCGCGACCCCGTGGCACCCCTCGGCGGCGAGCCAACGGACGTGTTCCTGGAGCTGGTCGAAGTCCACCGACAGGTCGGCGCGGAACGGCGTGGTGATGGCGACCAGCACGCCCCGCCAGGGCCTACCAGATCCCACTCGAACCCCTCTCCGCGAGGCGCCGCTGGTGCGGTCCGTACCGAACCCTAGGAACGTCTGTCGCCCCGGTCTTCGGACAGATGCCGGAACAGTCGCGATGCCGTCCGTCTTTTTGTCGTCAGTTCGACAGTGGACCTTGCGCGACGACCCACTCGCACCGGAGGGTAAGGACTGGCGGTCGCGCGATCCCTGTCACGCAGCGCAACCATAGGAGTTACATGCACGGTGAGCTCCAGCGAATCGTCGACGCCGTCGCCGCGCGGGTGGGGCGACCCGCCCTCATCGAGGACCGGCGACAGCGGGTGGTCGCCTACAGCGAGCACGACGGTCCGATGGACGACGTCCGCCGGACGTCGATCCTGCGCCGGCAGACGACGCCGGAGGTGATCGCCTGGTTCCGCGGCAGGGGCGTGCTCACGGCCCACGCTCCGGTCCGCACCCCCGCGTGCGCCGAGCTGGACCTGCTGGCGCGGGTCTGCGTCCCGATCCGACACGACGGCCTGCTGCTCGGCTTCGTCTGGTTCATCGACGCGGACGGCTCGATGACCGACGCCGACATCGCCACCGCGACCGGCCCCTTCGCCGATCTGTCGCTGGCCCTGTACCGGGCGAACCTGCTCGGTGAGCTGGCCTCACAGCGGGAGACCGAGGCGACCCGCACCCTACTGGTGGAGAGCCGGCAGGCCCGCGAACACGCGGCGCGGGCGCTGCTGGAGGAGGGCATGGTGGCCGCCGACGGGTCGACCGTCGCGCTCGTCGCCCAGCTCGTGCCGGCGGGCGGGCGGCAGCCCGACGAGGTGGCCCGGATCGCCCTGGAACAGGCCCTGGTCACCACCCGTCGGTGGATCGGAGTGCGGGAGACCCTGCACCTCGTCTGGCACGACCACGGGGTGCTGCTGGTCTGCGGCGACCGGGTCGCCGGTCGCCCCTCGCCGGAAGCCTCCGCCGGGCACCTCAACGAGGCACTGGCCACCGCCACCCGCGGCCTGCCCTCGGTGGACCGGACCGTGACCGGGATCGGTCAGCCCCGCGCCGCGCTGTCCAGCGCGGTCGAGTCCTATCAGGAAGCAGCGCAGGCCGCCCGGGTCGGTACGCAACTGCCCGCACTGGGCCGGGTCGTCTCCTGGGCCGGCCTGGGCATCTACCGGGTGCTGTCCCAACTGGACAGCCAGCACCTAGACGTGGCGGGCGTCCACCCCGGGCTGGAGCGGTTGCTGCGCGACGACGCCCACCAGGTGCTGCTGGAGACCCTGGAGGCCTACCTCGACCTGGCCGGCAACGCGCACGCCACCGCCGAGAAGCTCCGACTGCACCGGACCACCCTCTACTACCGGCTGCAACGGGTGGAACAGCTCGCCGGAACCGACCTCAAGGACGGCAACGAACGGCTGTGCCTGCACCTGGCCATGAAGCTCGGCCGGCTCAGCGGCCACTACCGCACGGCCTGACGCCGCGGTAGCCGCCGACGCGGCCGGCGTGAACCACGGGCTCCGTGGCCTCCGGTTGCAACGCACTGCGTTGACCCGGCAGCACCCCGTAGTTAGCGTCAACAATCCCGTCCACTTGAGAAGGATCACCACCCCGTCGAGGAGGATCAATTGAGACTGCGACAACGAAGGCCACGTCTCGGGCTGATTCCGCAGGGTAGAGGTGTAGCGGTCCTGGCACTGGGTGCGCTTCTGTCGGTCTCCCTCGCGGCGACGCCCGCGCACGCTGCCGAGGATCAGCTCAACGATGGTCTGGTGCACCACTTCGCCCTCGACGAGACCAGTGGGACGACGTTGGTCAACTCGGGTAGCGCGGGCGCGGCGGCGAACGCCACGCTCGTGAATCCCGAGAAGGCGGCCCTGACCGGCGAAGGGATCAGGTTCAACCCCGACTCCTACGAGAGCGCCCTCAGCGGCGCATACGTGGCGCTGCCGAACGACATCACCGCCGGCATGTCCAACCTCACCGTGGACTATGACGTGTGGGTCGACCCGGCGAACGTCGGCGAGCACCAGATGTGGAGTATTGGCCGCAAGTCCGGCTCGTGTGACGTCGACACCGGCGCGGAGGGCGCCATCTTCGCGTCGAACACCCAGCGGTTCCGCGTCGCGGTGGGTCCGGCGAACCTCCAACAGAACCGGGTCCGCATGCTCGAGGGAGCGTGGACCCATGTCACCTACACCCAGTCACTGAACTCGAACGGTACGAGCTGGACCGGCAGGCTCTACCTCGACGGCGTGCTGCACGCGACGTCGGCGAACCTGACCACGGCGCCGTCGGTGAACGCCGCGGGGACCAACTGCAACTTCCTCGGTCGCTCGCAGACGTCGGGCCACTACTCGTTCCGCGGAACGATCCGGGACTTCCGCGTGTACGACCGGGCAGTGAGCCTCGACGAGACACTCGCCCTGGCAGAGAAGACCGTCTCCGACGGCGTTCGCGCCGACGCCGCGGCCATCGACCTCGGCCTGACCAGTGCAGTCGTACACGACATCGTTCTGCCCAAGGTGGGCTCCGCGGCGGGCTCGGCCATCACCTGGTCGAGTTCCGACCCGTCGGTCGTCGAGGTCAACACCCCGCCAGCCGTCACCAGCGCACGCAAGGTCGCGGTGACCGGCAGGATCACCCGGCCCGCACAGGGGCAGCCCGACGCGACAGCCACACTCACGGCGACCGTCCGCAAGGGCTCCCAGGAGGTCACCACGCGGGAGATCCCCGTGGTGGTGAAGGCCGAGTTCGACGATGCGCAGGCTGTCGACCGGGACGCCCTCGACCTGACCCTGGACGGCGCCGACGACGTACGCGGAAACCTCGATCTCGCGGCCAAGGGTGAATTCGGATCCACGATCACCTGGAGGTCGACCACCCGCCTCGTCACCCCGACGGGTGAGGTCAGCCGTCCGGCCTTCGGCCGTGCGGACGTTGCCGCCACCCTGACGGCGACCATCAGCAAGGGCAAGGCCTCGCGGAAGAAGTCGTTCCCGGTGACCATTCCCGCCATGCCGCGCTCGGAGGAGTACGAGCGGTACTTCATGGGGTACTTCAAGGGTGAGGGAATCGCCGACGGCGAGCAGATCATGTTCGCCACATCCAACGGAAACACCGCTCTGGACTGGACCGGTCTGACCGGAGGTCGGCCGTCACTCATCTCCCAACTGGGCGACCAAGGGCTTCGTGACCCGCACATCGTCCGCTCACCCGACGGCGACACGTTCTACATGATCGCCACGGACCTGAACTGGTACGACCAGGGTGGATACGCCATCAACGACACCCAGTACATCGAGGTGTTCGAGTCGCACGACCTGGTGAACTGGACCCCTCAGCGGCACGTGAAGGTCGCGCCCGACAACGCGGGCAACGCCTTCGCACCAGAGTCGCTGTGGGTCGAGGAGCTCGGCGCCTACGTCGTGTTCTGGGCCCAGTCGCTGTGGAACGACCCCGTGAACCGCACCGGCCAGGGGAACGCGCAGATGTGGTACGCCACAACGCGAGACTTCCAGACGTTCTCCGCTCCCCAGGTCTGGCAGAACCCGGCCCCGCTGTCGCGGATCGACACGACCGCCATCCGGGTCGGTGACCACTACTACCGGGTGACCAAGAACGAGGCCGGCAACCAGGGCTCGGACATCTTCTCGGAGAAGCACACCGACTTCCTGGACAGCAACATCAACAACTGGACGTTGGTCGCGCCGGCTCTGGGGCGCACAACGTGGGTCGCCAACCAGGGGTACGAGGGACCGGTCATCTTCAAGGCCAACCCCGGTGACACCTCCTGCCCCGGCCAGTTCTACCTCTGGGGCGACCGGTACACCAACGGTGGCGGATACCAGGCCGCGTGCCACGAGAACATCGAGGCTCCGACGTGGAACGCCAAGGCGATCACGATGACCAATGCGGGTGTCGTCCGTCCGCGTCACGGCACCGTGATCCCGCTGACCGTCCGCGAGTGGAACGACATCCGCGGGATCCCGAACAGCGACGTCACGACCACCACCGAGGTGGCTGTCGAACCGTACGCGAGCGGGGCCCAGACAACCAGGGCAACCGTGACAGTCGAGGCAGCTGACGGGTTCGAGACCGGCGGTCAGGTGCGGTTCAGCATTGGCTCGTGGTCGAAGCTCGCCCACCTGAGCGACGGCGCCGCCACCGTCACGCTGCCGACGGGTCTGCCCGCGGGTGCCCGGACGGTCAAGGCCGAGTACCTCGGCTTCGACTACCTGAAGGCGTCGGAAGGTACGGCGTCGGTCGACGTGCCCTCCGGCCCGGCCGCCGTCAAGGTCCAGGCGAAGGCCACGCCGGCGTCGGTTGTCCGCGGGGACACGTTCAGACTGAACGTGACTGTCGGCCCGGCGGG
This sequence comes from Micromonospora sp. NPDC005220, assembly GCF_040607895.1. NCBI lineage: Bacteria > Bacillati > Actinomycetota > Actinomycetes > Micromonosporales > Micromonosporaceae > Micromonospora > Micromonospora sp. NPDC005220. The sequence goes on along the minus strand of NZ_JBEXHP010000077.1, from coordinate 10,318 downwards.
CAGGCCGAAGCCGCACGCTCCGACCCCGACCGGCGAGGTCACCGTCACCTTCGGCGGCACGGTGCACGTCGTGCCACTGACGGCCGGCAAGGCCGTCGTCGAACTGCAGACCGCCGACCTGCAGCCCGGGGCCTACCGGGTCCACGTTGCCTACTCCGGCAACCCGACCTACCAGCCCCACGCCGCCAACTACCAGACGTTGACGGTGCGGAAGCCGGCCTAGGCAACCCGAGGCGTGCTGAGATGCGCCACCAGAAGGAGCGGGCGAGATCTCATGATCTCGCCCGCTCGCTACTGCAGGGGGCCCAGCAACCGGACTAGGAGTGATCGTGCCCATCGCGACGGCCAGCCCGGGCGAAGTGATCGGTGTCGTCGCTGCGGACCAGGCGGCCGCAGCCGGGACGTAGTCGGGGCTTGCGGCCCTCACTCGCGGCCGTGTCGCTGTTGCCCTCCGCCGTGGAGCGCCGGACCACCAGCGCCAGCCCGGCGAGGATGATGGCGGCCGCGGCGAGCTCCGTCGCGCCGACGGGCTCGTCGAGCAGCAGCCACGCCGCGCTGAGCCCGAAGACCGGCACCAGGAGGCTGAACGGCGCCACCCGCGCGACCGAATACTGGGCGATCAGCCGGTTCCAGATCCCGAAGCCGACGAGTGTCGACACGTACGCGATGTACACCACGGCGAGTAGCCCGCGCCACGACAGGCCGGTCAACGCATCCAGCACCGCCTGTCCGCCGTTGACCACGCCGGCCAGGCCGAGCAGCGGCAACGGCGGCACCAGGCTCGACCAGACCAGCAGCGAGAGCGGTCGCGTCTCGCCGCTGGCCCGCATGACCAGGTTCGCTGTGGCCCAGCTGGCCGCCGCGAACAGAGTCAGCACGAAGCCGATCACCGTGGTGTGGCCGCCGCTGCCGATCGCCAACACCCCGATCCCGACCGATCCGACCAGTACGCCGGCTACCTGCGCCCGCGCCGGCCGCTCGCCCAGCACTGCCGCCGCCAGCAGCACCGACATCAGCGCCTGCGCCTGCAGCACCAGCGAGGCCAGACCGGCCGACATGCCGGCGGCGAGCGCCGTGAACAGCGCGCCGAACTTCAGGACGCCGAGCACGAGCCCGTAGGCGAGCACGTAGCGGAGCCGGGCGCTGGGGCGCGGCACCAGGAAGACCAGTGGCACCGCCGCCGCGACGAAGCGCAGCGCGGTCAGGACGAGCGGCGGCAGATCACGCAGGCCCAGCTCGATGGCGACGAAGTTGACGCCCCAGATGGCGGCGACGAGCACGGCGAGAAGTCGGTGCGATGTTTTCACGCCAGTTACGCTGCCGGAAGAGACACTTAAGGACTAGTTCAACATTCTTTATCACTGCTGTAGCGTGCCTACATGGACCTTGACGCACGCCGCCTGCGCGTGCTGCACGAGGTCGCGCTGCGCGGCAGCGTCACCGCTGCCGCCGCGGCGCTGCACGTGACCCCGTCGGCGGTCTCACAGCAGCTCGTCCAGCTGTCCCGTGAAGCCGGGCACGAGCTGGTCGAGCGGGCCGGGCGCGGAATCGTCCTCACCCCGGCCGGCCAGGTGCTGGCCAGCCACGCGAAGGACGTGCTGGACGCGGTGGAGCAGGCGGTGGCCGGGCTCGCCGCACTCCGCCACGGGGTCAGCGGCACGGTACGGGTCGGCGCGTTCGCGTCCGCAGCCGGCGCGCTGGTAGCACCCGCCGCCGCCCGCGCGCGGGCGAAGCACCCCGAGCTGGACGTACGGGTGATCGAGGCCGAAGACCAGCAGAGCCGCCTCGACCTGCGCTCCGGCACCCTCGACGTGGTGGTGCTGCAGGAGTACGACCACGTGCCCGTGCCACTGGTCGACGACCTGGACCGACATCCGGTCACCACCGACCCGATGCACCTGATCACCCCGGTCGAATGGCGCCGTCGCACCGGCCGGCTGAGCGAGCTGCGTGACCTGCCATGGATCGCCAGCGCCGAACACACGCCGTGCCTGCGGTCCACATTGCACGCCTGCCGGCTCGCCGGCTTCGAGCCGGACATCCGGCACCGTGCCGTCGACTTCGCCCTCACGCTGGACCTCGTCGCGGCCGGGCTGGGCGCCGCGCTCGTGCCGGAGTTGGCGCTACGCCACGTGCCACCCGGGGTGCACGTAGAGCCACTGGTCGAGCCGATCACCGAGCGACGCATCTTCGCGGTCACCCGTGCCCTCGGCAGCACACCGCAACGGCCCGCGGTGGCCGCCCTCCTGGCCGAGCTGAGCAGCCCGCCCGACCTCCCCGACGGACAGCTTCCGCCGATCATCGCCTGACGGGTGGTGTCGTGGTAGCAGCCTCATCGCCTGGATACCGGCGAAATTGGTTCGGCGTCGCCGTCGGCGAACCCGTTGACCTTCGCGGGCTGCCTGGCCACGATCATTCGTACCACCATCTCGTACGCCGACAGACCGCACCGAATCGCCACCGAGTCCCCTACCCGTCAGCCCGGCATGCGACGCTCAATCTCCGCGACCAACGGGCCACGCCGCGTGGCCCCCGGACACTACCGCCACAGCCGCACAATTCCTGGCGTCACAGCACAGCACTCCCGATCCCACACCCCTTGTGCCCGGAGGAACGCAGACCATGGACCACGCATCTCAGCTCATCCAGGAGCGGAGTGCCCCGCCGGCCACGCTGGTGATCTTCGGTGCCTCCGGTGACCTGACCCGGCGTAAGCTGCTGCCCGCAGTCGAGAGCCTGGCTCGGCACGAGCGGCTCCCGGACCAGTTCGCGCTGGTCGGCGTCGCGCGCACGCCGATGACCGACGAGCAGTTCGCCGAGAGTGCCCTCGGCGGACGCACCCTGGCCAGCAAGCGCCAACTCCTGGGCGGCGTGCGGTACGTGGCCGGCGGCTACGACGACCCGGAGACCTACAAGCGGCTCGTGGAGACCCTCGACGAGTTGGACGCACAGCGGGGCACGTCCGGCAACCGGCTCTTCTACCTCTCCACCCCGGCCGGGGCCTTCGAGCCGGTGATCAACGGACTGGCCGGTGTCGGGCTCAACCAGCCACGCGAAGGCTCCTTCTCCCGCCTGGTCATCGAAAAGCCGTACGGGCGCGACCTGGTCACGGCCCGCGAGCTCGACGGCGTCGTGCACAGCGCGTTCGACGAGCACCAGGTCTTTCGTATCGATCACTATCTGGGCAAGGACACCGTCCAGAACGTGCTGGCGCTGCGCTTCGCGAACTCGATCTTCCAGCCCATCTGGGATCGTTCCTGGGTCGACCACGTGCAGATCACCGTCGCCGAGACCCTCGGCGTCGGCAGCCGCGGCGGCTTCTACGAGGACGCCGGCGCGATGCGGGACATCGTGCAGAACCACGTGCTCCAGGTCCTCGCGCTGGCACTGATGGAGCCACCGGCCTCATTCGAGGCTGAGGGCCTGCGCAACGAGAAGGTGAAGCTGCTGCAGGCAATCCGGCTCCCCACCGACCGGGACATCGCCGAGGCTGCGGTCCGGGGACAGTACACCCGGGGCGGCACCCGCGAGGAGCTGATGGCCGGCTACCGCGAGGAGGCCGGCGTCGACCCCCTGTCGCGGACCGAGACCTACGCCGCCATGCGGCTCAACGTGGACAACTGGCGCTGGGCGGGGGTGCCGTTCTACGTACGCACCGGCAAGCGCCTGCCGGCCCGGCTCACCGAGGTGGCACTGCAGTTCCAGCGGCCGCCGCACCTGCCGATCCCGACCGACCAGCTCACCGGCCTCGATGCTGACGCGCTGATCCTGCGGATCCAGCCGAACGAGGGCATCTCGCTGCGCTTCGGTGCCAAAGTGCCGGGCCATTCCTTCCGGGTCCGCACCGCCACGATGGAGTTCTCCTACGACCAGACGTTCCTCGAGGAGTCCCCGGAGGCGTACGAGCGTCTGCTCCTGGACTCGCTGATCGGCGACGCGTCGCTGTTCATCCGCAGCGACGAGGTGCAGCAGTGCTGGCGGATCGTCGACCCGATCATCGACAACTGGGCGAAGGACCACTCGCCGATCCCCACCTACGAGGCCGCCTCCTGGGGCCCGACCGACGCCGACCGGCTCATCGGTCGGCACGGCCGCAAGTGGCGCAACTCCGCGTGACCCGATCGCTTGGTCTCACCATCGACGCGCGGCGCGGTTCTCTCAGTGAGCCGGACCCCGCTCGGGTTCGCGATCTACTCGGGCAACAGCCCGAGCGACGGGGCACCTGCCACACCGACGAGTCAGGTGTGACAGGTGCCCGGCACGAGACTGCCCCTGCCCCGGGCCGCCGCCCCTGGGTCAGCCGCCCAGCATGGGCAACACCGCGACGGCGATCGCCCGGCTGGTATTTCTGGTGGCGTCCGCGATCGCCGGATCGAAGGCGTTGTCCGGAAGCCGGTTGGGCCAGACGACCTCCTTTTACGCATACCCATGGTCGTTGTTGTACGCCGTGCAGTAGAGGTAGTAGCTGACGATGTCACCGTTGCGGGGCAACGGCAGCTCCGGGTCGAAGTCGGGTGACCAGAAGGTGCAGTACGGCGGCGCGAGCTTCGGCACCAGCTGGGTGTTGGCCGAGCGCAGGGTGTTCCTCAGCCCGTCGGTGGTCAGGCCGGTCCGGGCCCGTGCCACCAGGGCGATCGGCGTCACGATGTTCATCGCGAAACCGAGCTGGTCCACGCTCGCCTTGTCGGTCAGCGCGGAGATCATGCTCTCGATCGCCACCGCGCAGCCGGTGGCGTCCTGGGCGAACCGCTGCACGTTGTCCGGCGTCATCCGCTCGATGTCGAAGAACTCGATCACGGCATGGTTGGCGCAGGCGCGGGTCTGCGCCGTCGCGATCGTCTGGATCTGCGCCAGGATCTCGGTGCGGGCCGAGTTGACCGCGGTCAGGATCTGCCGGGTCGCCTCCTGGATCGCGGCCTGAGTGTTACCGGCGCTCGCCCACGAGCTGACCGCACTGATCGCCGCGGTGATCACCTGGGTCCAGTTGATCGCGTACGCCGGTCGAGCGCCGGCGGGCATCACCACCACAATGGACAGCAGGGCGGCCAGCAGGACGCGCACCGGCCGACTCCGGGCTCTCCTCCTGTCTCGGTTCATTCCTACTCCCTCTCGTCGGGGAGCCATCAGAGTCGACTATCCGGGTGACGGTGAGTGGCCGGTGCGGACGCGCCGCGTCACGGTACCGTGATGCCGCCGGTCGGATGCACGCTGCTGGTGAACGTCGGCGCCACCGCGACCGTCCGGATGACGTCGCCACCGACCAGGAACTCCAGGCCGAGCAGGATGGCCCGTCCCACCCCCTGCCGGTACGCGCGGTAGTGCGTCACCACCTCCCCGGTCCGGCCGCATCGCACCGCGTACACCACCGTGGTGACCGCGACGCCGAGCGCGAAGACCAGCACCCCGGGTGGGTCCAGCGCCGCACCGATGTGCTGGATGATCTGCTTCGTCGGCACCCGTCACACCCCCGTACGCCTCGGCTTCAGCCTGGCGTACGGGGGTGCGACGAATGGTGGTTTCGGCGCCGGCTCAGTCCTGCGCGCGCCAACGGTAGAAGACGGTCGCGACCTGGTCCTGCGGGCCGTGGCAGAGGTCCGGCCGGTACGGCTCCACGTAGGGGCCGAGATCCTGCCTGATCTTGTCGAAGGCCGGCTTCTCGGCGTGCTGGTCCCGGGTCGCCTCGGCCGCCGACGACTCCTGCTCCAGCAGGTGCACGTAGACATCGTCGATGGAGTAGAGCCAGCGTCCGGTGACACCCAGGTCGGTCGGGAGCGACCCGGCGTCCGACTCGCCGAACACCCGGGCCACGTCCGGCTCGGCGCCCGGCTTGATCCGCCCCACGATCACGGTGAGTGTGGTGTCCTCGGGCGGCTCGCCCTCCGGCGCCCAGTGGTAGAACTCCTTGGCCACCGAGTCCGACGGGTTCTTCCAGTAGCGCGGGTACGGCGTCACGTACGGGCCGATCTCCTCGGCGATCTTCTGGAAGGCGGGCAGCCCGCGCGTCTGCCCGGAGATCCTCGGGTCCTGCTTGCGCTCGATCACGTGCAGGTAGAGGTCGTGGTGCGACAGCAGGTACCGGCCGATGACGCCGAGATCCTGGGGCCGGGTGGCCTGGTCGTAGTGGCCGAAGACGTTGCCGACGATCTCTTCGCTGCCGGGGACCATGTGGCAGACGATCACGTTCCGGAAGACCATGACGTGCTCCTTGGCTGGGTGGGCGGGCTAGACGGTGAAGGTGACCGGCAGTTCCAGCAGGCCGCGGAAGGGCGAGGCGGCGGGCAGTCGGCGCACCTCGGCGAGCGGGACGGCGAGCCGCAGCCCGGGCAGCCGGCGCAGCAGCGCGGAGAGCGCGAGCAGCGCCTCCATCCGGGCCAGCGAGACGCCCAGGCAGTAGTGCACGCCGTGGCCGAAGCCGAGGTGCGGGCCCCGGACCCGGCGCAGGTCGAGCCGGTCGGGGTCGGTGAAGTGGGCGGGGTCGTGGTTCGCCGCGTTGATCGCCACCCCGACGATCGCGCCGCGCGGGATGCGTACCCCCTGGTATTCGACGTCCTCGGTGGCGATGCGCGGGCTGGCCACCGGCAGCGGGCCGTCGAACCGCAGCAGCTCCTCGATCGCGGTCGGCAGCAGCCTCGGCGTGGTCCGCAGCAGCTCCCACTGCTCCGGGTGGGTGAGCAGCGCCAGCACCGCGTTGCCGAGGAAGTCGGCGGTGGTCTGGTGGCCGGCGAACAGCAGCAGGAACGTGGTGGTGACCAGCTCCGCCTCGGACAGCGTGCGGTCCCGGTCGACCGCGTCCACCAGCGCACCGATGATGTCGTCGGCCGGGTCGTCGCGCTTGGCCCGGACCAGGTCGGCCAGGTAGTGGTGCAGCCGCAGCTGGGCCTCCTGCACCGCCGCCCGCTCCTCGGCCGGGGGTCGGCTGGTCGAGCCGGAGGTGCGGATCACCTGGGTCCAGGCGAGCACCCGGTCGTGGTCGACCGGCGGCACGCCGAGCAGCTCACAGATGACCGTCATCGGCAGCGGGATGGCGAAGTCCCGCATCAGGTCCGCCTCGCCCTGCGGCACCATCTTGTCGATCAGCTGGTCGACGATCGCGGCCACCCGGGGCCGCAACGCCTCGATCCGCCGCGGCGCGAACGCCTGCGACACCACCCGGCGCAGGCGGGTGTGCTCGGGCGGGTCGGAGTTGAGCATGTTGCGGTTCAGGCCCTCCGAGTTCGGGCCGAAGATCCGCAGGTAGTGCTGGTCGGGCCCGTAGAGGTCCTTGGACAGCCGCGGGTCGGTCAGCGCCGCGCGCGCGTCGTCGAAGCTGGTGATCAGCCACGAGTCGAACCGGGGCGAGCCGACCGGGCAAACCGGCCGCTCGGCACGCAGCCGGGCGAAGGTGGGATAGGGATTGGCCGCGAACGCCTCCGTGTACAACTCGCTCGCCGGCACCACGTCGTCGGTCATCGGGCCTCCCCCGGCTCGCTGTTCACACTGTGCAGCACCTGATAGGTGTGTCGTTCGGCGGACTCGCGCAGCTCCCGGACCACGCGCAGCAGCCGGTCCCGGTGCGCGCTGCGGCCGAAGGCGTCCAGCCGCTCCCGGTCCGCCCAGTCGCTGATGACCAGATAGCTGCTCGGGTCGTCGGCGTCGCGGACCAGGTCCTGGTGCAGGCAGCCGTCCAGGGTGCGGATCTCCTCGGCGGCGGCGCGCCACTCCGCCTCGAAGCGCTCCTCGCACCCCTGCCGGGTCCGCATCGCCAGGACCGTGCGCACCCGGCTCACCGCGCGCCGCCGAAGACCAGGTGCAGGTGCTTGCGCAGCGCGTCGGCGTCGACCGGGGCGCCGCGGAAGCCGACGTGCCCGTCCGGACGGATCAGGTACAGCCCGGTGCCGGCCAGGCCGTACCCGGCGCGGAACCGGCGGTCACCGTCGCGCAGCACCGGCGGGTCGGCCAGGCGCGGCTCGGCGACGTCCGGGTCGAGCAGCAGGTACGCGTCGAGTTCCCCGCCGGCCTGCCGCCGCGCGTCGGCGCACAGGTCGGCGAACCCGGCCAGCTCCGTCGCGCCGGCCGTGGCGTCGGCGTAGAGCAGCAGCGTGTGCCGGGTGCCCCGGGTCAGGTCCCGCAGCCGCAGCGGATGCCCGACGCCGCGCCGGCGCAGACCCTCGACGTCCGGCGCGCGGTCGCCGGGACGGGGCGCGTCACCGAGCCCGGCCGGGTCGGAGACGGTCTCCCCGACCAGCGGGCTGCCGGCGTAGCTGAGCAGCAGGGACATCTCCTGAAGGAACTGCCGTTCCAGGTCGGCCCGGTCCAGTTCCTCGGTGCCGGCCAGCCGCACCGCGCGGCCGACGATCTCCTCGCCCTCCGGGCGCCGCTCGGCCTCATAGCTGTCCAGCAGGCCGGGGGCGGCCAGCCCGCGTACCGCCAGGGCCAGTTTCCAGGCCAGGTTCCAGGCGTCCTGGATGCCGGTGTTCATGCCCTGGCCGCCGGCCGGCGGGTGCAGGTGGGCGGCGTCGCCGGCGACGAAGACCCGGCCGTGGCGGTAGCGGTCGACGATGCCGTGGCTAATCCGGAACACCGACGACCAGCGCAGGTTCGTCGCCCGGGTGCCGGGCGGGGCGAGGCGGTCGAGGGCGGCCTGCACGTCGTCGAGGGTCGGCTCGCCGAGTTCCTCGCTGAAGCCGGGCGGGGCGTCCTGCCCGCCGGTCCGGGCGAAGAACCGGGGTGGGGCCAGGGTGGCGATGCGGTAGCGGTGCTCGCCGCGCAGCGGCACGCAGACCAGCATCCCGTCCATCCGCCCGTCGGTGGTGTGCAGGAAGCGCAGCAGGTGCCCGTCGGGCATGTCCCAGTCCACGTCGACGTCCACCAGCATGAACAGCTGCGGGAACTGGCCCAGCCCGCCGGTGAAGGTGAGGCCGAGCCGGTCCCGGACCCGGCTGTGCGCGCCGTCGCAGCCGACCAGGTACGCCGCGCGTACGGTCTCGATGGCGCCGTCGGCGGTGCGCACGGTGGCGGTCACGCCGTCCGCGTCCTGGGTGAAGTCCACCAGTTCGGCGCCGCGCCGCGGGCGCACCCCGAGCGTGGCCAGCCGGGCGGTGAGGATGCGTTCGGTCTCGTACTGGGGCAGGCCGAGGTGGTCGTAGGGCAGGCCGGGCAGCTCCCAGCTCATCCGGTGGGTCTGCTCGCCGTTGACGAAGACCATGTTGCCGGTGAGCCAGATGCCGGCGTCCATCGCCTCCCGCACGACGCCCTGCTCCTCCCAGATCTCCATGGTGCGGCAGTGCACGCCGATCGCCTTGTCGGCCTGCCCGGCCGGGGTCGCCCGCTTGTCGATCACCCGGCAGTCGATGCCGCGCCGGGCCAGCTCGACGGCGGCGGTCAGCCCGGTCGGGCCCGCCCCGACGACCAGTACGTCCGTTGTCCTCTGCACGTGGGCCTCCCTGCCTGTGGTGTCGAGTCGCCGGCCGTCCCCATCGGGCACGACGTGGAACAGGCGGCGTCGGATGTCGAGAAGGAACGGTGCGATCGGCCCGGCCTGCGCCGAGGCGTGAGCCGGGTCGCCGATCCAGTCGAGGAACTCGGCCGCGGTGTCCCACTCGGCGAAGATGTGGTGCACGTCCGAGCCGGGTTCGCGGAGCAGCTGCTCACGCCGGTAGCCCGGCACGGCGGTCATCCGCCGCACCACCTCGGGGTAGCCGCGGTGGAACTCGGCGAGCCGGGCGGTCGGCACGATCAGCTCCACGTCCACGTAGACCGGGCCCGTCCCGTCGCCGGTGTCGGCCATCGGCGGGTAGTCGGGCGGGCCGGCCGGTTCGGTCAGCGGCCGGAGCAGGTCGGACAGGCGGGCGGCCACCGGCCCGTCCCGGTAGGCGCGCAGCGCCTCCTCGTCGGCCCACTCGGTGACCACGACGAAGCCGTACGGATCCAGCGCGTCCCGCAGCAGCTCGTGCCGGAGGCCGCCGGGGAGCGCACCGAGCTGTCCGGCGACGTCCTCCCAGGCCGGTCCCACTGCGGGCGCGCAGCCGGGACGGGCTCGCAGCCGGAGCATCGTCCTGATCATGCCGCCCCCTCGCACCGTGCCGTCCTCGTGCCGCGACCCTGCCAGAGTCCGCGTCACCCGGTCGTCACCGGCGGCCCGGGCGGGGTCACCGTGCGGTGACGCGGCCGGAACGCCATCTCCTCCCGGCTTGTTGCAAAAGATTGGCAACAATCCTCCTCCTCGGGCGTGACTCCTTACGACTTGGATACCCGTTAATGGCAGGCCCGGCGCTTGGTTAGCTGTCCCGGCCCGCCAGGTTCTTGATGTCAACGGCAGTGGCAAGCACCGGAGCGGCCC
>NZ_JBEXHP010000076.1:0-29120 GCF_040607895.1 Micromonospora sp. NPDC005220 | reverse complement strand
ACTGGGCCCACGCCGCGGACGCCGCACTGCCCACCACAGCGCATGGCGTCCTCCAACCCGCATTCGCTTACCAATCTTGGACACTTTCCGTTCCCCGCTAACTATTCCCCGCTAACGGAAACTGTCCAAGATCTGCAGGGATACACCACCCGCCGGGGGCAACCCGCAGTCGACCCCGTCAGAAAAGGACGGTGGCCAGGGTGCCGATCGGCTGAAAGCCGCAGCGCTCGTAGACGCGGCGGGCCGGGAGGTTGAAGTCGTTGACGTACAGGCTGACGGTGGGGGCGACCCGCAGCAGCGCGTCGCGGACCACGGCTGCCATGGCGGCGGTGGCGATCCCCCGGCCTCGCCACTCGGGTGCCACCCAGACGCCCTGGATCTGCGCCGTCCGCTTGGTGACCACGGCCAACTCGGCCTTGAACACGACCTTGCCGTCGACGATGCGGGCGTACGCGCGACCGGTCCGAACCAGATCGTTGACTCGCCGGCGGTAGCTGCGGCCGCCGTCCTCGGCCAGCGGGGAGACGCCGACCTCTTCGGTGTACATGGCCACCGCCGCCGGGAAGAGTCGGTCGACCTCGCCGGAGCGGACCTGGCGTACCTCCGGATCGGCCGGTACGGGTGGCAGGGTGTCGGTGACCAGCAGTGGCTGATTGGGGCGGACGTCTCGCGCTGGCCCCCAGGTGTCGGAGAGGCGCTCCCACAGCCCGAGGACGGCGTCGGCCCGGCCGACGATGGAGGAGCAGAGCCGTTCCTCGCCCGAGAGCAGGTCGGCGAAGGCGGCCACCGCGGCGTCGCTCGCCAGCACCGGGGTCAGGTTGCCGCCGAGCCAGCAGAGTGATTCGAGGTTGCGGCGGGCGCCGTACCCCAGGATTCTGCCTTCGGCCCGCCACCAGGAGAGTCCGCGCGCGGCGATCCGCTCGGCGACCTGCGCGCCCGCGAACGGGTCATGGTCGAGCAGTCGCTCGACCGCGCGGCGCTCCGATTCCCCCAGTTGGCGTACCGGCACCGTCAGCACGACTATCAGCCTGCCAGATCGGCACCCTGCTTCGCCGGTCGAGTGACAAGGCCGGCACCGGCTGCACGAGGCCGGGTCCGCCCGGCCCACCGGACGACCGGGGGCACCAGAGCCCCGAGCAGGAGGAACAGGGCACCGAGCACAAGCCAACCAGGTACGCCCCAACCGAGCGGCAGCGCACTGCTGGCGGCGAAGAGTACGCAGGCCAGGGCACGCCCGCTCGACGGGCGGCGCGGGCAGCTCCGGGGCAAGACGACGTACGGGGTTGTCACACGATGCATTGCCGATATATCGTTGATGCATCAGCGATAGTCCTAGGAAAGGAAGAACCCGATGAGGTTCCACCGACAGCACCACCCGATGCACGAGGCCCGCATGCGGGGATTCGGCTTCCCGCCGGTCCCGCCCGGTCCGCACGGTCATGGCCACGAGCACGGACCCGGTAGCCCCTGGGGCGGCCGAGGCCGTGGACGGGGTCGGGGCCGACGCCCCAACGTCCGAGCCTCCGTGTTGGCCCTGCTCACCGAGCGGCCGATGCACGGCTACGAGATGATCCAGGAGATCGACTCCCGCACCGGCGGCGCGTGGCGGCCGAGCCCGGGCTCGATCTACCCCACCCTTCAGCTACTGGAGGACGAGGGCGTGATCGTTGCCAGCACCGAGGAGTCCGGTGGCGGGCGGAAGCGGTTCACTGTCACCGAGGCCGGTCAGGCGGAGGCCACCGAGGCCGCGCAGACCCCGCCGTGGGCGGACGTCGCCCAGGGCACGGTGAGCAGCTGGCACGACATCCGCGACTCCGGCGCGCAGGCGATGAACGCGCTGCGCCAGGTCATGATGAACGGCACCGACGACCAGCGTGAGCGGGCCGCCCAGGTGCTCGACGAGACCCGGCGCAAGCTGTACGCGATCCTCGCCGAATCCGAGTGACGCCCGGCCGCACCACAACGCCAGGCCGCACCACAACACCCCGGCGCGAAAGCACCACAACGCCAGGCCGCACCGCACCACAGCGGCGCAGCACGAAAGCAGAGAAACCACAACGAAAGCGGCCGTTCCCCTGCTCGGGGAACGGCCGCTTTTTCCAGATGGAAAACCAGACGGAAAATCAGTGCACGGTGACGGTCGGGCCGGTGACCAACCCGCGCAGCTCCTCGGGGAGCTCAGCGCCCATCTCGTCGGCGATCCGCAGCGCCTCCTCGATCAGCGTCTCGACGATCTGCGCCTCGGGCACCGTCTTGACGACCTGCCCCTTGACGAAGATCTGGCCCTTGCCGTTGCCGGAGGCGACGCCGAGGTCGGCTTCCCGGGCCTCGCCCGGACCGTTGACCACGCAGCCCATGACGGCGACCCGCAGCGGCACCGGCAGCCCTTCCAGACCGGCGGTGACCTCCTCGGCGAGCTTGTAGACGTCCACCTGGGCGCGCCCGCAGGACGGGCAGGAGACGATCTCCAGGCCCCGCTCGCGCAGACCGAGGGACTCCAGGATCTGGTTGCCGACCTTGATCTCCTCCACCGGCGGGGCGGAGAGCGACACCCGGATCGTGTCGCCGATCCCCTCGGCCAGCAGCGCGCCGAAGGCGACCGCCGACTTGATGGTGCCCTGGAACGCCGGCCCGGCCTCGGTGACGCCGAGGTGCAGCGGGTAGTCGCACTGCTCGGCGAGCTGCCGGTACGCCCGGATCATTACGACCGGGTCGTTGTGCTTGACCGAGATCTTGATGTCGCGGAAGCCGTGCTCCTCGAAGAGCGAGCACTCCCACAGCGCCGACTCGACAAGCGCTTCGGCGGTGGCCTTGCCGTACTTGCTCAGCAGCCGCTTGTCCAGCGAGCCGGCGTTGACGCCGATCCGGATCGGCACCCCCGCGTCCCCGGCGGCACGGGCGATCTCCTTGACCTTGTCGTCGAACTGCCGGATGTTGCCCGGGTTGACCCGGACCGCCGCGCAGCCGGCGTCGATCGCCGCGAAGACGTACTTGGGCTGGAAGTGGATGTCGGCGATCACCGGGATCTGCGACTTCTTGGCGATGGCGGGCAGCGCCTCGACGTCGTCCTGGGACGGCACCGCCACCCGGACGATCTGGCAGCCGGACGCGGTCAGCTCGGCGATCTGCTGGAGGGTCGCGTTGATGTCGGAGGTGAGGGTCGTGGTCATCGACTGCACGGACACCGGCGCACCACCACCGACCGGGACCGAACCGACCATGATCTGGCGGCTGGCCCGACGGGGAGCGAGCGGCGGGGGCGGGACGGCTGGCATACCGAGACTGATAGCTGTCACTTCAGGCACTCACCTTGAGAAGAGCGTGATGGGGTTGACGACGTCCGCGGCGATGGTCAGCAGCGTGAACGCGCCACCGATCAGGATCACCGCGTACGTGAAGGGCATCAGTTTGAGGTAGTCCACCCGGCCGGGGTCGGCCCGGCCGATCCGCGCGTAGACCCAGGAGCGGGCCCGTTCGAACCAGGCGATGGCGATGTGGCCGCCGTCCACCGGGAGCAGCGGCAGCAGGTTGAACACGCCGATGAAGAAGTTCAGCGACACGAAGAGCATGAAGAAGACCAGCCAGGCGTTGTTCTCCACCGCCTCGCCGCCGAGTCGGCTGGCGCCGACCACGCTGATCGGGGTGTCCACGTCCCGTTCGCCGCCGGTGAGGGCGGTCCACAGGGCTGGGACCTTCTGCGGGAGGCGCTGGAGCGCCTGGGCGGTGCCGACAGCCAGGTCGCCGGTGAAGTCGGCGGTGGCGCCGAACGCGCCGACCGGGCCGTACGTCACGCGAGTTGGGGTGCTGGGGACGAGCCCGACGCCGAGCGCGGCCACCGGCGCGGCGGCACCTTCGGGGTTGTCCAGGGGCGGACGCTGGGTCTGCGCGAGCACCGTGCTGGTGGTGCCCGGCTGCCCGTCGCGGACGTACGCGATCTGCGCGGTGTCGCCCGGCTTGAGCCCGCGCAGCGTGGTGAGCAGGTCGCCGTAGGAGTTGATCGGGGTGCCGTTGACCGAGGTGATCCGGTCACCGTTGCGCAACTGCGCCTGGGCGGCCGGGCTGGCCGCGTCGGCGGGAGTGCAGGCGCGTACCGCGTTCTCCGGGACCACGCACTGGCTGAGCTGGATGACGGCGGGCTCCTGGCGGGCCTGCGCCTCGGTGGTCGGGAAGTCGGGGTTGGGCAGGCCGGCGGAGACGGCGAGGATCCAGATCGTGACCAGGGCGAGCGCGAAGTGCGTGATCGACCCGGCGGCCATCACGATCGTCCGCTTCCAGACCGGGTAGCGCCACATCACCCGCGACTCGTCGCCCGGCTCGACGTCGTCGTCCTGCGGCGTCATCCCGACGATCTTGCAGAAGCCGCCGAGCGGGATGCCCTTGAGGCCGTACTCGGTCTCGCCCCGCCGGAACGACCAGATGGTGGGGCCGAAACCGACGAAGTACTTCGTGACCTTCATCCCGAACGCCTTGGCGGTCAGCAGGTGACCCGCCTCGTGCAGGCTCACCGAGATGAGAATGGCCAGGGCGAAGAGAACCACCCCGAGCAGGTACGACATCAAGCTCCTTCCACCGAACCCGCGATGATCTCCTGCGCGTGCGCGCGTGCCCACGACTCGGCCGCGAGCACGTCCTCGACGGTACCTGGTTCGGCGAAGTCCGGAGCCTCCTCCAACACACGCTCGAGGGTGTCCACGATGCCGAGGAACGGCAGCCGGCCGGCGACGAACGCCGCCACGCACTCCTCGTTCGCCGCGTTGTAGATCGCCGGGCGGCACCGGCCGGCCTCCCCGGCGGCCTTGGCCAGCGCGACGGCCGGGAACGCCTCGTCGTCCAGCGGCGCGAACTCCCAGGTGTGCGCGGCCGTCCAGTCGACGGCGGTGGCCGCCTCGGGAACCCGGTCCGGCCAGCCGATGCCGAGCGCGATCGGCAGCCGCATGTCCGGTGGGCTGGCCTGGGCGATCGTCGACCCGTCGACAAACTCGACCATCGAGTGGATCACCGACTGCGGGTGCACCATCACGGTGATGTCGGCGTAGGGCACGTCGAACAGCTCGTGCGCCTCGATCACCTCCAGCGCCTTGTTGACCATGGTGGCTGAGTTGATCGTGACGACCGGCCCCATGGTCCACGTCGGGTGCGCGAGCGCCTGCTCGGGTGTGACCTGCGTCAACTCGTCGCGCCGCCGACCCCGGAACGGGCCGCCGCTGGCCGTGACGATCAACCGGCGCACCTCGCCCCGCGTCCCGGAGCGCAGACACTGAGCCAGCGCCGAGTGCTCAGAGTCGACCGGAACGATCTGCCCCGGCCGCGTCACCGCGGCCTTGACCAACGGGCCGCCGGCCACGAGCGACTCCTTGTTGGCCAACGCGAGGGTACGACCACCGCGCAGCGCGGCCAGCGTAGGAGCGAGGCCCAGCGAGCCGACCACCCCGTTGAGCACGACGTCGCACGGCCACTGGGCCAGCTCGGTCATCGCGTCCGGGCCGGCCACGATCTTGGGAAGCTTGAAGTCGCCGGTGGCCCAGCCGCGCCGGCTCGCCTCGGCGTAGAACGCGAGTTGCAGGTCCTGCGCGGCGGACGCCTTCGCCACCCCGACCGCCTCGACGCCCAGTTCGAGGGCCTGGGCGGCGAGCAGTTCGACGTTGCCGCCGCCGGCACCCACGGCGACCACCCGGAACCGGTCCGGGTTACGCCGGACGATGTCGATGGCCTGGGTGCCGATCGAGCCGGTGGACCCGAGCAGAACAAGGTCGCGGGGGGAAGTCACACTGCCATTCTTCCCCACCCCCGCTGGACGCCCGCTGGGAGCCTCAGCCGTCCCCGCCCGGCTGCCGCTGCCGGGCCTTGATCGACTCGGGTTCAAGGAAGTCGCGGCGTCCCCGGCACCTGGACGGCCCGATTTCCAGGAAACCGTGTCGATCAAGCCTCGTCGTCGGCCGACTCGGGCCCCGGCCCGGTCGGTGCGGCCTCCTCGCCCAGCAGATCACCCGGATCGATGGAGAACTCGAACGGCTCTCGCATGACGAACCGTGTTCCGGCAGCCGCAGCGGCCACCGGCCGGTACTCCCCCTCGATCAACTCGTACAGCGCGAGGGTGGGCACCCGGTTGCGCAGATCCACGCGGAGGAAGAAGGGCACACCGACCGCGGCGTACTCGCGCGGACGGTCGATGATGTCCTTTCGCCGGTTGCCGGGGGAGACGATCTCGCCCAACAGCACGGCGTGCCCGATGTCCATCGTCGTCCGGCCACCGCCCGGCGCGTCAAGGATCACGATGTCGGGGATGAAGAGATCTTCACCAGAGACGACGTTCGTCTCCAGATAAAGCCACAGCTTGGCGCGGCGGGCTGCCTGCTTGAGGTGGAACGCAAGATCCAGCTCCGCGTCTTGGTGGTCGTATCCGGCATGTGGTGTCACGATCACGCTTCCGCTCAGGACCTCAACCTTGGGGCCGTTGGTCTCCGGCAACAGGTCGAGGGCGAGCTGCGCGGTCCACGGCTCGTCGTGCCACCGCAGCACGTCGAACGACGGCTCGGTGTGCTGCGGCGCCGGCTCCGGCGCGAACGCGGCCTGGGCCATCCGGACTCACCCCCTCAGCGGGACATTCTGCTCAGCTCAGCCTAGCCACCGCAGCCCCCGCAGCGCGTAATCGCACACCGAGTCCGTCATAGAAATCTGCTACTTTTCGAACCCTCGGCGTTGACCTGCCCACCAGTCCATTGGTCCTCGAATTCCCGCCCGACGCCAAGCCGTCGACACCGGCATGGATCCGAATCATGCCCGTGATTCGGTCGAGTTTCCAATCACTTCGATCTCTACCGGCTCTTCCCGTTCAAGTAGCGGACATAACCCGCATCCTCATCATCTAACACGTCGATCGGACACACCTCAAGCAGGCACTGAGGCCTGGGCAGGGAACCGAAGTCAGCAGGGGGACCCGAATCTCTCAATCAACCTGGCACTCAACCGGCGCCTCCGTCCTCTACCTACTCGAACGCGACCGCATCAGCGGCAAGATCGTCGACGCGTTCATAAACAAGGACACCGCCGCCGCTCAGCAAGCCACCGAAAAACTCGCCACCCTCCAACAAGCACACACCGACCTCGCCGCCTACGAAACCGACCTTGGACGAGCCGCCCGCAGCGAAGCGCCCGAACCCGCCGAGCCGCCAGCACCGAAGAAGCAGCGCTACGGCCCCAAGGCGTAGCCCAGCCCCGTCAACGACGTGAGCCGCTGGGCCAAGAATTGCTTCACCAGATCAAGAACGGCCCCGGCTACCGCCGGGCCGCGCGCACGCGCACGCGCAACGGCCATCAGAATCCAGCGAAGCCATCGCACAGGCATTCGAGGCCGTGACGATCCCTTCGCCAGTCAAGCCAGACTCCACTCTGGGAAATCGACGCCCCGCCGCTACGCGACGAGCCGACGGGCAATCCTCGCCAGCGAGACGCACCAGCCAGGCCCGTACGCACGGCGACCCGTCAGACGCCCTTCGCGCGGTAGCCATACCGTCCACGATGAAGCGGGTCGTACAGACGCACGCCGAGCGGGGTGCAACCAGAGCGTCATCGCGGACGGCACCGATGGATCCGGTGTTGTCAGCAGCTTCGCTGGGTCGGACGCCAACTCGGATGGTTCCTGCATCACCCGATCAAAAACCAAAGTCAGATGGGAATGCAGAAACCTTTCTGCGAAAGGCGTCAAGGACGATGTCACCCTGGTTGATCAATTGATCCAGGTCAACCTCCTTCTGCTCGTCGTATTCAGCCGTTCCAAAACTTTCAACCAAGTCCGCGAGAAGGTTCGCGACTCTGCCTAGATCCAGGTATCGAAAACCTTCCAGGGCTCGCTCGAACTCCTCCCGCCCAATGACTTCCATCGCAAACCCCAGGCCGCCGCCCATGATGGCGTTGTATGCCCGCAGGGCTTGCGACAACCTTGCAACCCCGACCGGCGCACCCTGCGGCAAGACGCCCTCGACGCTGTAATCTACCGCTTCGTTGTACACATCATCGAATGATTTCATCATAGCTACAGATTTCCTGGCAAGCCCTGCTTGCCATGCGTCTTGATTGTATTGATTACATACATCCCGAAGTCCCATTGCTGCTCAAAAGGCATGCCCGTGAGCATATTCCGAATCGACTGCCCACCCGTCCAATTGAAGGTTTTGGAGTAGTATCCATTTTTAGCAAAATTGGTGGCGCTGTCTAGCAGCATCATGTTGTCTGGATGATTGATCCACTCTTGCGGGAAACCCGACCTTGCCGCTTGACTCTGCTCTACAACATGCTCCCAGTTAAGAGTTTCGCCAGGCGCTGCGAAATCCCTGGCTGGCCCCATTGCGTTCACCCAGCCACCGGACTTGTTGTAATTCGGGAATCCTTCCTCCCCACAGGTGCAAGCGGCTCCACCGCAGTTGTGTACGAGTACCGGAGCGTCGCCGGCGATCACATAGTACGTGTGAATGTTGGCGACGGTGAGATTGTGGACGGTGGCCCACTCGGTGGACCAGCGCTCGGTCGCCGTGATCTGCACGAGGGTGCCGGCGCTGGTCCGCAACATCTGGCCGGAGCGCAGGTCGGTGGCGTCGACCCACTCGTTCAGCTCTGGCACCCAGAACGGGTGACCGTCGGTCGCCGTGACCTCGGCCGTGTCCGAACCCTGGTCACCGTCGGTGTCGATGGTGACCTTCACCAGGTGCTTGACACCCTCACCCTTGATCGCGGCGGTGACCGTCTCCACCTCGACCCGGCCCGTCTCCGGATCGGTGACCTGGACCTTGTCGCCCGGCTTTACGTCCTCGATCGGCTTCGTCGACCCGTCGGCCATGAGCACCTTGGTACCGGGCACGAAGCTGTTATTGGGATTCTTGCAGGATCCGCCGCTGGAACCGCCGTTACTGCGTTCGGAGGCACCCGTCTTTCCGCCGGGCTTTGAGTCGCCCTTGCTGGCACCGCCGGAACTCTTACCGGCCCCGGACTTGCCGGCACCGCTGGATGCGGCCGAGGATCCCTTCGGGTTGCTCTTGGCCTGGGCCTGTTTCTGAGCCGGGTTACCCGTCTTCTTCGTGGCGTTCGTCGCCTTGTTACTGGTCGTGTTGACCTTGTCGGCGGCCTTCTTCTTGGCTGCCTGGGCTGCTTTCTTCGCCCGTTCGATCGCCAACTTCTTGGCGTTCAGCGCCGCTGTCTCCGCCGCTCGGACAGCCGCCAGGACGGCCTCGGCGGCCCGTTTCGCGGCCTTCCACGCCTGGATCGCCGCGATCGTCCGGTCGATCGCCCGGATCACGGCCGGGATCTTGCCGATCTTGCCCCAGGGGATCGCGCCGATGATCAGGCTGCCGCACGCCCACATGTCACCGCCGAAGCAGTTGATGGCGTCGTTGATCCCGATGAAGTCCTTCAGCATGTACCACGCCGAATCGAGGATCACCGACATCAGCGACCGGCCCATGTTCGCCTGCGCCTGGGAGACCATCGCCGCCGACAGGCCCGCGCCGGCCAGCGCCGCCGCCGTCTCCGAGGCGGTCAGCGCGACCGACAGACCCGACGGGTCCGAGTGCGTCACCGGGTTGTTGTGGGCGTACGCGTACCCGTTGGACTGCGCCGGGTCGGCCAGGTCCAGGACCGGGTCCGCCGACAGGAACCGACCCACCGCGGGGTCGTACAGGCGCGCGCCGAGCGGGGTGTAGCCGGAGGCATCGTCGCGGACCGCACCGAGGAATCCGGTGTTCGTCTGCAAGTTGGCGCTGACGGGTGCCGCGCCGCGTCTGTTGCCGAACGGGTCCTGCTTGCTGATCCGGACGGTCATTCCGCCGCTCTGGACGACCTCCGCATAGGGGCTTCCCTGGTGGTCGCTGGTGAGGGCGAAGAGAGCCGACTGGGCGTTGCCGTACGAGTAACGCACCATCGTGCCACCGGGCGCCGCGTACGAGCGCTGGCTGTTGACCAGTGCGCCGCCCTTTTGGACGGTTACCTGAGCCTCGCCGAGGTTCAGCGTGGCCTGCCGTCCCTGAATGGTGAGGAGACGACCGCTGGGCCCGTAGATGTGCCGGGTCTCGTTCTGCGCCTCCCACTGCTGGGCGGCCGTGTTGGCGCAGGTCGCGAGCACGATCGGCGTGGACTCGGCGGTGGCCGCGTCCTTGACGGCGAGGCAGAGGCCGGAGGCGGTGTGCCGGAATTGCCCGGCGGAGGTGCGCTCAAGGTGCTGAGCGGACGTGCCGGTGCACTTCTGGATTCCCAGCGCCGATCCGGCCGTGGTGGCCGCCGGCTGGACGCACCAGTCGCCGTGCATGGACAGGGTGCCCAGGTTGGCGTTGGTCTGGCTCGGGGCCGGGGTGAAGGTCCACTTCTGCGGGGGCGTGGCGTTGCACGAGTACAGCTGGATGGGCCGGCCGGGCGCGCCGAGGCCGGCGCTGAGGTCCAGGCACTTGTTCGCCAGGCCGACATACGAGGTCTTACCACCGTCGCCCTCACCGACGATCCGCTCGACCTGGCCGTCGTAGGTCCAGGACAGCGTCTGCTGGTCGCCGCTCTGGATCGAGGTGACGGACTTCGTCTCGCCGGTCAGCTCGTACAGCCGCTCGGCAGCGGCGGTGACCGCGGCACCGGCCGGGGTGATGTAGTCCTTGGTCACCTTGGTGAGGGTGCGCGGCTGGCTGCCGTCGGCCTTGCCATAGGTGTACGAGGTGGTGGCGTCCTTGGCGGTCGCGCCGGTCAGGTCCTTCTCCACCAGCTTGGTGCGGTTACCGAGCAGGTCGTACTCGTACTCCTGCCAGTAGCCGGACTTGTCCGGGCCGTCGGCCACATTGAGGGAGCCGTCCGCGTTGACCGGGCCCGGCGAGCACTGCGCCTGGTTCTTGGCGGTCCAGGCCGTCTTCACCCGGCCGAGCGCGTACTGGAAGCACTGCCGCTCCTCGATGCCGGTCGCCTGCTCACGGATCGCGAGGATGTTGCCCGCGTCGTCGTAGGCGTAGGAGCGGTTCGAGACGAGGTTTCCGCCGACGATGGTCTTGTCGCCGGTCTGCTCGCGGTAGACCTGCTGGCTGTTGAGGGCACCGCTGGCGTCGTCGTACGAGGCCATGGTCCAGACCCGGTACGGCTGGGCGCCGAGGGTGGACCGCAGCACCTGCCCGTAGGGCGAGTAGACGGTCTCCGCGCCGTACCAGTCCTTACCGGACACCGAGAGCGGCAGGCCGTCCTTGGTGTACCGGAGGAGGAGCTTCTCCGACGGCAGGCTGCCGACGGCGGGAAGCGTGGTCGACTCGGGCAGACCGGTGTCGGTGTAGGTGCTGTCGTAGGTGTAGGACGCCCGTAGGCCCCAGGTGTCGGCGATGGTCTGCGGCAGCGTGAGGGTCGTCGACGTGGGCTGGTAGTCGTCGCTGTAGCTGTTGATCCGCTGGGTGTACGGCAGGCCGTCGGTGTAGCGGGTGGCGCTGGCCGGTAGGCCCTTGCCGCCGGCGACGGTGTCGTAGGTGAACTCGCCCAGGAGCGTGCCGGTGCTGCTGCCGAGGCGCTGCTGCGTCGGGCGGGACAGCTGGTCGTACCCGTTCCAGACGGTGATGCCGCGGGCGTTGGTGGAGGTCAGCTGCCGGTCCCGGTGGTCGTACGTCATCCGGCTGGTGCCGGAGTCCGGGTCGGTGGAGGTCTCCATCCGGCCGCGCTGGTCGAACGTCCAGGTCCACGGGCGGGTCGGATCGGCCGAGTGAGTGGCCTTCACCATATGGCCGCGCGCGTCGTGCTCGTACCGCATGGTGGTGAACTCGGTGCGGGCGTTGTTGGTGAAGGTGTCGACCCGGGTGGTCCGCCCCAGGGCGTCGGTGAACAGCCGGTAGGAGATCGCACCCGCCGGATTGATCACCGTGGAGTGGTCGGCGCCGTACGCGTAGCGGGTGGCCCGGCCCGGTTGCTCGACCTCGGCCAGTACGGGCAGTTCCTGGGTCACCCGGCCGAGGCCGTCGTAGGTGTAGAGGGTGGCGTTGGGTACGGGTGCCGGGTTGTCGGTGTCCACGTACGGCGTGAACAGCTTGCCGCTGGGCGATCCCTTGGCGAGGTAGGCGTTGTTGGTCCGCCACACCTCGCCGGAGCTGTTGTAGTGCGTGTCGGTGATCAGCCGACCGCTGCCGGTGGCCTCCTCCTGGGTCTGCCGTTCGCGGCCCAGGCCGTCGTAGATGGCGACGGAGGTCTGGACGCGGTTTTCGTGCCCCCGGCTGAAGGTGGTGATGTACGGCGGCTTCCCGACGGGAACCGTGTACTGGGCCCGGAAGTCCGGTACGGACGTGGACGACGGGGTGCGCCCGGGTCCCCACGCTTCGACGAGGCGGCCCAGCGCGTCGTACTTCGCCTCGCTGACCCGGTCGTTCAGGTCGGTGGTCTTGACCGTGACCGCGCGGCCCGGGTCCAACTCCCGGACCTGCTTGTGTCCGAGCGAGTTCTCCTCGGTGACGCTGGTGGCCTGGCCGGTGGCCGGGGTGTAAGTGATCTTGGAGATCTTGCCGTCCGGGTCGGTGCTGCTGACGACGCGGCCAATGGCGTCGAAGCCGGTGTTGCCGTCGTTCTGGAAGCCGGAGCCGTCGTCCTTCAGGGACCAGGTCTGGCTCGCCAGGCCGCGGGTCGAGGCGCCCAGGGCGACGTCGTACGCCTGCCCGTCGTAGGCGACCCGGCCCGCGGAGCTGAGCGTCTTCAAGTCGTCGAAGTTGGCGGCGGCGCAGGTCGTCGGGCTGGTGCGGATCTGCTTGGTCAACCCGATGAGGTTCTTGTCGTCGCGGTGCAGGTACTCCACGAAGGTGCAGGACTCGTCGCCGGTCTTGCCGGTGTCACCGAGCGACTCGATGTACGTGGGCAGGCCGTGCGTCGCCTCGTGGGTGGTCGTCGTCTCGACGGTGCGCAGGGTGCGAGTGTCGTCACCGGTGCCGGAGGATCTGGTGTACGAAGCCTGCCGGGGCTCGGTCACCCGCCACGCCTGCAACGGGCTCAGGCCGTCGTCGCGGGAACGCGACGCGAGTTCCTGCGCGTCGGGGTACGTCACGCTGCGGGTGAGCCAGTTGCCGTCGGTGTCGTCGGCGTCGGCGTACGTCAGTTCCTCAGCGACCCGGCCGGCGAAGGCCTCCCGGTCCTTGGCGATCTCGGAGCCGGCGGAGTCCTTCACCGAGAAGGTGTCGCCCAGCCCTCGGAAGTACCGGGTGACGGCCTTGGTCCGCTTGCTGCCGATGTCGGGGTCGTCGGCACCGGTGGTGACGGTGACCTTCTCGACGCCGGCGAACTGGGAGTACGTGCGGGTGGACTTCTTGGTGAACTCCTGCTCGGCGAGCCGCCATGCCGGCTTGTCGTACGCGTACCTGGTGATGGTGGTGTACGCGCCGTCCAGGTTGGGGAGTTCCTCGACGCTGTCGACGACGTACTTCTGGAACCAGTCGATCTCCTCGGCGGCCGGGTCGGGGTGCCAGAAGGCGGGGTAGCACAGCCGGTCGTTGGCCTTCAGCTCGGCGGTGTCGCCCTTGCCGGGCAGGCCGGTACCGCTCTTGCAGTCACCCACCGGCGCCTTGTAGTTGATGACGGTCTCGCCGCCGTACTCGTTGATGACCCGGGCGATGCGCAGGCGGGAGAAGCCAGGCCGGTTGTCCCGCTTGACGCGGTTCGGCATCTCCTCCGTGTTGGACTCGAAGCGCACCGCGTTGAGCGCGATCTTGTCGCCGCTTCGGCCGTGGCCGGTACGGGTGATCGACTCCAGCCAGAGCGCGGTGTTCGGGCCGGTCTTGAGGATCGGGAAGGACTGCTTGAGCTGGTATTCGTCCACCAGCTGGAGGGTCTTCGCCGACGTCCGCTGCGCCGACGTGGTGATCTTGTCGAGGCGCTTGCGGGTGAAGAAGGACGGCGACGCGTTCCAGCACTTCTGGCCGGCGGCGCAGCGCAGGTCCGCCGGAGTGTCGTACCAGATGCGGTACTTGTCGGGCTTGCTGCTGGCGAAGTTGTCGTCGGTGCAGGTGAGCGACCCCTCGGCGAAGCAGCGCTCCGCGACGCTGAAGGAGATCCGCGCCAGCGGCGCCTCGGAGAAGAGGTTGTCCCTGCGCTGCCCGTAGTCGATCCGGGTCAGGTAGCCGCCACGGTCGTAGCTGACCGGGTCCTTGAAGTTGAAGTTCCGGGCGTAGTGGTTCGTCTCGCGTTGCCACCACAGGCTCATGGCGTTGCCGTGGATGTCCTCGACGTAGTCGAGGGACCACCGCCATGCCTCGGTGCAGACCGAGCCGGCCCAGTTGCCCGCCTTGTAGCAGGGCTCGTTCGCGTGGTTGCCGTACACCGGAACGGTGAGCACCGAGTTGGTGACCGGGTCGTCCGCCGCGCTGCCCCGGTCGGACCAGCCCGGAAGACGGTTGCGGCCGAAGTGGTAGCGGGTGCCGTCGCGGGTGGTGACGATCCAGTACTCGCCGTCGGCGTCACCGTTCGCCAGGCTGGTGTCCTGCACCAGCTGGACCTTGGAGCCATCGCCGTTGGCGGTGAACCAGGCGTCCTTGCCCTCGTCCCAGACCAGCTCGGTGGTCATGCCGGCAAGTGACAGGGTGGCGTTCTTCGAGCCCCAGCACAGGTCGGCGGTGCGGTGCGAGGAGTTGTTCGCACCCGGCTTCTTCGAGTCCTCGCGGCAGCTGGCGTAGCTGCGGGTGATCGCCCCCGCACTGTAGTCCCAGCCGTCACCGATCCAGGAGGCCTGGTTGTTGCTGGCGGAGGTGCGACCGTCCACCGACTGCGAGGAGTACGACAGAGACACCTTCGGCATCAGGCCGGCGGCGGTCTCCGGCGTCTGCACCTGGTACGAGTAGGTGAAAGCGCCAGACGACGAACCCGCGGCCCAGGAGCCCGAGGAGAGCAGCGGAGTGGCGGTGAAGTCGCCGGCCGCCGACGCTCCGGTGTCCAGTACGCCGACGACGCTCGAGCTTTCCGCTGCGGACGCGCGTGCGGCCGCCCCGCCCGGTGCGCCGATCAACGCACCCACCGGCACCTTGCCGGTGACGACCCGCTGCGTCGGCTCGTCCGCGGTGGCCGCGACGCGCGCCGACGCCTTCCTGGTGGGTACCAGCTTCACCTCGCTGGGCACCGCCTGGGCGCTCCTCGCGCTGCTGGGCGCTGAGAACATCGTCCCGCTACCGTCGGTGGCGCAGTCGCCGCTGTCGGGGGCGTCGAAGACGCAGTCGGGCAGCAGCATGACGCCGAAGCGGTCGGCGGCCAGCGGGCCGTACAGGTCGGCGAAGTCGGTGTAGTTGACGTCCAGAGCCACCTCGGCGGCCGGGTCGGCGGTGGCCGGCGGCGTGATCTTCATGATCAGACCCGACACGCTGGCCGCCTGGGACGCCTCGGGTGCGGCGAGGTCGACGGTCCAGGTCCCGGCGAGGGCAGCCGGGTCACCACCCGCCGGTACGCCGAGGGCGACCGGCAGATCGTCGACCTGCTTGGTCGCGCCAGCCTCGACGCCGGTCAGGTCCACGGCGCCGCTGTCCTGCTTCCACGGCGCAACGGACGTGGGCGTGTACGGGACCACCGGCACCTGGTCGGCGGTGAGCAGGTCCGAGTCGGCTTCCTCGTTCTGAAGGACGTCTTTGCTCTGCGGGACGTCCGGCAACTCGACCTGGGTGTCCTCGCGGCTCATGCCGGCGCCCGGCACCGCCCAGGCCGGCGCGGGGACGGAGGTCGCGACGAGTGTCGTGGACAGGAACAGCACCATCGCCGTACGGGCGCGACGCCCCCGAGGGCGAAGCGGCTCCGTCGAGGTCCGTCGGCCATGCCACCGCCGGGACAGCAACCCGATACCACGCATACGTGTCGACTCCACCCAGGCGCAAAACGACGAAAAGGCGCGGAACACCGCGAAAAGCACGCGCCGGGATCGGCGCGTGCGTGAGCACTTTGCGGTAGACGGAGTCACTACTCAAGGCCAGCCGACCGTCACCGGATCACCATTGAGTGATCTGGGTCACGCCTTCATTGGTGATCAGTTAGCCGCCGATGACAGGAATCGGGCGTCCGGGGAAATCCGACCCAGCCGCGCCCGAATCGGACTGGCAAAACGTACACAAGATCAAATTAGGTATGAACACCCGGTTACATCCTGCTGATGTGTAACGGATCAATAACGTTGCCGGGGTGCACGAAAACTGCTCACGTCGTGCGATCGTGTGCTCGCATTTTGCCCCTCGGCCCGCCGAACGGGGCTGATCGTTGTGCCTTTCCCCTGTTGTCGGCCCCACGGGAGTAGAAGCGCCGTGACCGTGCCTCGCCTGCTCAGCCCGCTTGTGCGTACGCGCTTCAGGCTGACTCTCACCCTGGGCGTCCTGCTGGCCGCACTTGTCGCGACCCTGCTGCCGTCGCGGTGGACCGACCAACCGCGCGACACCGTCCTCGCGCCGGTGCCGGCCGCGCCGCGCGACGAGGCGACCGCGATGACCGATGCCCTGCGGACCGGCACGGACGTGCTCGTGGACACGGCCACCAGCCCCACCTCGCTCACCTGGGCCATGCCGAACGGGCAGCTGCGTACCACGATCCACGCCATCCCCCAGCGGTCGAAGAACACCGCCGGCCAGTGGGTGGCGATCGACAACACGCTGACCCGCGGCGGAAGCACCGCAAGCGGGCTGGACATCCGACCCGTCAACGCCGTCACGCCCGTGCGGTTCTCCGGCGGCAGCGACCCTGGTCAGCCGGACGGCACCGCGACCGTACTGACCGAAATGGACGTCGAGGGCCACACCATCGCGTACACCTGGCCCGGCCGACTGCCGAAGCCGGTGCTCGACGGCCCGCGCGCCCTCTACCCCGAGGTCCACCCCGGAGTCGACCTGCTCGTCGTCGCCCGTGACGACGGCGGCGTCGGACAACTGCTGATCGTCAAGAACCGAGCGCCCGCCACGATCCAGGCCGTCAGCTCCCTCACCTACGGTCTGCGCTCCCAGACGGTCGTCT
Source organism: Micromonospora sp. NPDC005220 (assembly GCF_040607895.1). NCBI lineage: Bacteria > Bacillati > Actinomycetota > Actinomycetes > Micromonosporales > Micromonosporaceae > Micromonospora > Micromonospora sp. NPDC005220. The sequence goes on along the minus strand of NZ_JBEXHP010000076.1, from coordinate 12,170 downwards.
TCCGACGCGACGCGACGACCGGCGGCGTCCGCGCCCTCGACAAGGTCAGTGGCGAGGAGGTCAGCTCGATTCCCAGCCCGTTCGCCTGGGACTCCGCCGGCCGCGACCCGGAGGCACCCGACAGCGCCCCCCGCACCTCCGTGGCCACGCCCGCCGACGTGCTGACGTTGTCCGGCCTCGTCGGCAGTGAGCCGGGCGCACGCGAGGCCCAGATCCCCACCCGACTCGACGGCGACGGCACCGGCGACGTCCGACTGCACCTCGACGCCGCGGCCACCGGGTTGCTCAACGGCCCGGACGTGCTCTTCCCCGTCTTCCTGGACCCGACCCTCATCAGCGGCAAGCAGGCCTGGGCCACCGTCTATTCACAGCACCCCAACACCAACACCTACAACGGCACCAACTTCAACTCCGGGACCACGGATGCCCGCGTCGGCTACGAGGAGGACACCCCGCTGCGAGCCCGCTCCTTCTGGCGGATGGGCTACAACACCAGCATCAAGGGCGCGACGGTAACCTCCGCCAGTTTCAAGGTGCTGAACAACCACTCGTGGAGATGCACGGCCCGGGAGATGCAGCTCTGGCTCACCGGTTCCATCTCCAGCGGCTCCACCTGGAACAAGCAGCCGGCCTGGAGGGAAGAGCAGTCGCGTCGGTCCTTCGCCTACGGCTACGGCAGCAACTGCACCGACGACTACGTGAGCTTCGACGTGAAGAAGGGCGCCCAGGACGCCGCGAACGGCGGCTGGCCGGACCTCACCCTCGGCATGCGCGCCACCAGCGAGTCCGACACGTTGACGTGGCGCAAGTTCAAGGTCACCTCCGCCGAGCTGAGCGTCACCTACAACCGGCCGCCCAAGGAGCCGACGGGCACCAGCTCACCCGGCGGCGCCTGCGTGCCCGGCCCCGGCGGCGGCGTGACGGTGGCGAAGACCAACATCGTGCTCGCCGCGAGCTCCTCCGACGCCGACGGCAACCTCAAGAACCTGCGCTTCCGCTTCTGGAAGAACGGCACAGCCGTTCCGGCGGGCACCGCGGCCACCACCACGAGCGACGGCAAGGCCAGCCTGACGATCCCCGCCGGCAACCTGGAGGACAAGGCGGTCTACTCGTGGGAGGTCAGTGCCGAGGACGCGGTGGGCGCCTCGTCCTCGTTCTTCCCACCCGGCAGCGAGCCCTGCCGCCTCACCATCGACGCGTCGGCACCCCCGGCACCGGACGTCACCAGCAACGTCTTCAAGGAGGCCACCCCCGACGGCGCGACGTGGGCGACGGTCAAGTTCGGCGAGACCGGCCCCATCACGTTCACCGCCTCCGGCGCCACGACCTTCACCTACTCGTTCGAGAGCATCGGCACGGTGAGCGTGCCGGCCACCGCCGGCACCGCCACCGTGCCCAACCTGGCACCGCGGCACGCCGGCCCCACCACCCTGCACGTGTACGCGTACGACGCGGTCGGCAACCGCAGCGCCCGCACCGACTACACCTTCTACCTGCCGCCCAGCTCGACCGCTGACAAGCCTGGCGACACCGGCGGCGACGAGATACCCGACCTGCTTCTGGTGGACTCCTCGGGCAACCTGCGCAACTATGCCGGCGACACGGGTGGCGAACTGTACGCGTGGCTCGTCGGCTCGTACGCCGGAGACAAGCTGAACCCGACCGGTCACTGGTTCGACCCGGGCACCGGCAAGGCCGCCCTGATCACCAAGCACTCCGACACCTACCCGGGCGACGGCACGACCGACATGTTCGCCCGCACCCCGGACGGCGGCTTCTGGCTCTACCCCGGTGACGGGTACGGCACCTTCGACGTCGACCGCCGGCTGCGGGTCCTCCTACCGGCCACCGGAGTCGGCGGAACCCCCATACCCGCCCCGGACACCTGGACCCAGATCAAGGCGGTCGGCGACATCACCGGCGACACGCTCCCGGACCTGATCCTGCGGGCCGGGACCGCCTTCTGGGTCCTGAGCGGCTACACGGGCGCGAGCTTCCAGGAGGCGACCCTGATGGAGGGCACCGCCTGGGCCCGACGCGAGGTCGTCAACGTGGCGGACATCGACCTGGACGGCACGCCGGACATGCTCTGGCGCAACCTGGACAACGGCAACATGTACGTCCGGCACGGCAAGCCCGGCTCGCTGCCGCGCAGCGTGAACCTGGATTCGCTCAAGTCGGCCGCCGCCTCCCGCAGCGGCGACGTCTCGTACGGAACGGGATGGTCCGAGGCCAACATCAGCGCGATGATCAGCATCCCAGACGTGAATGAGGACCGGATCCCTGATTTCTGGACCCGCTCCGGCACCGACGGCATGATGCGGATCTACCACCCGTCCACCACGAACACGGGCGGCCCGGTGAAGGTCGTCCTGGGCGATGACTGGCGCGGGTTCAAGTCCTTCGGCTAAGCCACCGCATTACGCCAGCGCGCGACAACGGGCCCGAGTGGACAGCTACTCGGGCCCGTTGTTGCGTCACGGCTCCCCCCACCGAGGACGTTGCCGGATCGAAACTGTCCAAAGAGCTGCCCGCCCGTCCCTCAGGTGGACGGGATCATGGGACCGGGGCCGACCGCGATCAGATGGCCCTCGGTGAGGACGATGATCTGGTCGGTGGCGACCGAGACGATCCGGCCGACCGGTTGGGGTAGGGCGACGGACCAGATCGTGTGGCCTGTCCCGATCTCCCAGACCCGCAGAATCCGGTCGGTGCAACTGGTGGCGACCACCGGAACACCATCGAGGACCGTTGGCCGTATCGCCAAGACTTCCTTCGGATGGGTCAGGGCCGGTCCGGACGGCTCCCCGGTGGCGATGTCGGCGCAGGTGACGGTGTCGTCCACGGCCACGAGCACGACGGAGCCGAACACGTCCAATGCGGTGCCAGCCTCCGGCCCGGGCCAGTCCAGGCGCCTGACGGCGGGGCGGTTGGGTCGCTCGGCGAATCGGCCTGGTGGGGTGATCTCGGTCAGGTCGGCGCTGTCGAACCAACGAATCCCGCCGCCTGCGGTGCCGATCAGTACGACGGTGCGGCCGTGCAGGTCAGCGAGCGCAAGCGAGATCGTCTCGTACGCGTCGGCCAGGTGGAGCGAAGCGCGCAGCGTCAGGGTGGCCGCGTCCCAGACGGCGAGTACACCCTTGTCGTTTGTCGCCGTTATGAGGCCGTTGCCGGTGGCGATCAACCGAGGTCCTGCTGGGCTCAGCGACGACTCGGGTGCGGTGTGGGTATCGCCAGTGGCCGGGTCGACGGTTGTCGGGCCAGCCTCCGACATGACGACAAGGAGGTCCCGGTCGCCTGCGGTGACGACTCCCAGTTGGGGATACCAGACTGCGGTCCGGAGTGTGATTCTCCGTTCGCCGGCCGGCTCGCCGAACCTCCGCCCATCGGCCGCGTCGATGACCTCGAACGAGCCGTCCTCTTCCACAGCGATGATCGCGGGCCGCCCGGCGATCGTGGCCGGGACGGCGTCTCGGAAGTACGGCCGGTTCTTGTCGTCCTGCGCGAGGGGATCGGTCAACTCAAGGAGGTTGGTCCGCCCCTCGGTGCTGCCGCCCTGCGCCGCGAAGACCAACGTGCCGTGCACGGCGACCTTGTCGACGGGCTGGGTGAAGTCGGTCCGGATTGTCCCGCGCAACGTGCCGTCCCGAAGGTCCATGATGCGCAGCGCCCGGCCCTCGCCGAGCACTACGCAGGCCCCGTCAGAGGTGAAGACCAGCGCCTCGCGTGGGCGTGCCGCGGTGGCGAACTGTGCCACCGGTGCCGCCGCGACGGGATCCCAGACGGTCAGTAGACCCTCTTCGGTGACGGTCACCGCCCGCCGCTGACCGGCCAGCACCGTCCAGCCGCCGCAACCCGTCTGCTCGGGCACAGCCACCTCGCCGGTGCGGCGCAACCCGTCGAGGTCATGGAAACACAGCGTCTCCGCGAATTTGTCCTCGCCGCCGAGGCTCAACACGATCGGAGCGCTGTCGGTGCTGATCGCCACGCGGGTGACATAGCCGCTGTGGGCGGCGGTCCTGCCCAGCAGCCGACCGTCGGCCAGATCCCACTTCAGCAGATAACCGCCCTCGGTGCCGGTGACCGCCACTCCGGCACCGACCGCGAGGCTCCGCAGGGGCCCCGCGCGTACGGGAATGTCATCCGGGTCGGTGGCCAGTAGCAGCCTCCCCGTCACGACGTCCCACACGAGCAGCCGCTCGTCCTCCACGGCGACGACGGTCTCACCGTCGAACACGGCTTCCCAGTAGTAGGACTCGTGCCTGCCCTCCAGGCGCAGCCGTTGCGCCTCGCCGCCGGCAAGGGGAATCCGGTAGATGCTGCCGTCGACCATCGCCCAGGCGTACGTGTCGTCCACGCGAACCGCGTTGATCAAGCACTCGAGCTGATGCACCTGCCGCAGCGCCGGGCTCAACGGCTCGCCGGCCGTCCACCGGGGCAGAAGCGCCCCGGGTGCCTCGGCCCGTAGTTGATCGGCACGGGCCGTCTGTCCACTGCGTGACAGCGCCACCATGCGTTCGAACCGGTCCACCCCGCACCCTCCCCAGGAGTCGCGGGGAGGCTAACCCGGACCTGCGACAGATCTTGGAGGGAAATCGCCCCGCGCGGGGCCGGATTCTTCCAAGATCTCGATGAACGAGGTGGCGCGAGCGGCTCAGCGGCGGGTGTGCGACTGCCTCGCGCGGGTTGACGCGATGAAGGCGGTCCAGGCCGAGGGGGTGAAGGTCAACGCCGGCCCCTGCCGGTCCTTGCTGTCGCGTACGCCGACCGACTCGGGGAACCCCGCCACCTCGACGCAGTTGCCCTCGCCGCCTGATCGGGTCGACGTGCGCCAGACTCCGTCACGCACCATCGGTCATCTCCTTCGCTATGGCCGCGATCAGCTCGCGGGACTCGTCGGCGCTGAGCGCCCGCTCGCCGAGAGAGCGCCACGCGTCCTCATAGATCTCGATCTCGTGGCTCTTGTCAAGGTAGACCGCGCCGCACGGCCCGTCCATGTAGATCGTCGTCGGCTCCGGCTCGCGCACGTCGGACGGGAAGTCGAGCATGGTGAAGGTGCCGGCCTGCGCCCAGCGCACCAGGCCCGCATCGAACGGCAAGACCCGGATGCCGATGTTGTGCTGCCGCGACGACACCAGCAGCGACTCCAGTTGTCGGGCCATCGCCGCACGATCGCGCAGCGGCCGGCGCAGCACCGCCTCGCCCAGGATGACGTCGAGACGCGGAGCGCGAGGTATCGCCCGAGCCAGCAGACGTTGGCGGCGAAGACGCACGTCGACCTTGGCCTGACGCTGCGCCTCGGCCATCTGCGGGTGGTCGATGGCGATTACCTCGGTCATGTACTCGACCGTCTGCAGCAGGCCGGGGATGAGATTTGCTTCGTAGTGACGAATACGGGTGGCGGCTGCTTCGAGGCCGACGTACAGCTTGAACCAGTCCTTGATGGCTTCGCCGTAGCTGTGCCACCAGCCGTGCGCCTTGGTCTCGCGGGCCAGCGCCCGCATCGTCTCGATCGTCTCTGGCGACGCGCCGTAGACGCGGCACATGGCCGCTACGTCATTCGGGTGCATGGAGACCTGGCCGGTCTCGTACCGCCAGATCCGGGGTGCCGACCATTCCAATTCCTTGGCTGCGGCGGTAACCGTCACGTACGCGTTTTCACGAAGCTCTCTCAGATATCTGCCGAGCTGCCTCCGTGGGACTGTGCTGCCGGAGTCGTCCACGTCATCTCCCTGACTGTCGTCGCGTAAGGCACCTCAACCCTTGGTCCGCATTCTGCTTCGAAAGATTGCGCTAGGCCAGTAGTGAAATGACCATCGTGGATGACCAGACGACAGCTCGGGGCGGTCATTTGGGTGAGCGCTATACCTCAGAATCATCTTCATGCCTGTGCGGTACAGCGCTCATCGAGAGGTCGCCGCCCGGACGGGAGGACCATGGGCACCATCGATGATCTACCACTGCCGCTCCATGTGACCACGGAGGACGTCGTGTTCGCGCTGAGGGCGGTCACCGTGCACACCCCCGAGCGGCCCGACGGTACGCGTTGTCGCAGGGACGAGGCAGCACACCCGTGCCGGCTGCACCGCTGGGGCCGCCGCGTCCTGGAACGGCGCGGCCTGACCACCGAGCAGGTGCAGACGTTGATCGCAGGAGGAACGGTGGCGCTGCGATGACCGCGCCACGATGGGTCATCCACCTGCCGACCACCCTGACCAGCCTCGACGACGTCACCGCCCTGGCCGTGGCGCTGCGCGATTCGCTCGGTCACCTCACCGTCGTCGACTTCGGCGAGACAACGCTCAGCGAGGAGGACGCGCAGTTTCTGCGTACCCGAGTGTTCTGTGACGCCCGGCTCGACGGAGTCGGCCGTTGCCGGCGGCCCGACGCCCACGACGGACCCTGTGCCTCGTTGATCGACTCGGGTTCATGGAAGGCGGGGTATCCGCAGCACGCGGATACCCCGACTTCACTGAAGGTGTGTTGATCAGGCGATGGGTGGAACGGTCGGGGACCGCCGGAGCGGCCCCCCGACCGGGTTCAGCCGCCGTTGATGACGAACTGCGAGCCCGGCTGGACGACGATATTGCCGTCGGCCGAGTTGGTGATTGTCACGTTCGTCAGGTTGGCGTTGCCGCGCGCGCCGCTCATCGCGAGGATGCCCGCACCGTTGTTGGATTTGTCGATCCGCACGTTGGTGACGGCGACGTTCGGCATGTTGCCGCCGCCGTTCTTGAACTGGATGCCGTCGTACGTGGAGTCGATGATGTCGGTGTCCCGGATCGTGACCCCGACGATGTCCCTGGTGGCCGGGAAGAGGGTGATGGCACCAAACTCCTGGTCCTCGTTCCAGAAGGCTCCGCCGGTGCGGTAGAGGCCGTTGTTGGCGATCAGCGTCGTCCCGGAGAACGGCAGCGGGTCGTGGTCGGTGGCCAGCATGATGCCCGGGTAGTTGGCGGTGTCGTAGACGAGGTTGTTCTCGATCGAGTTGTCGTAGCCGCCGTAGATGGCGATTCCGTTCGCCCGCCAGGGCAACTGGATGGTGTTGTTGACGAAGTGGTTGTCGTGCGCGATGTCGACGTTGCGGTCCTTGACGTACGGGTTGGCCCAGACGGCGAGCGCGTCGTCACCGGTGGTGCGGAACGACGAGTTGAACACCCGCGAGTTGCGCGTGCCGTTGCTGAAGTTGATGCCGTCGGCGTACGTGTTGCGGATCCGCATGCCGCTGAACTCCAGCCCGTCGGCCGGCCCCCACAGGTCGGGGATGTTGTCGTAGTCGCGCCCCACCCAAACGCCCACGTTGGCGTGCTCGATCCAGACGTTGCTGATCTTCGTGCCGGTGCCGAAGCGACCGTTCAGGCCGACGCCGCCCTCGGCGTTGCCGTCTCCGCCACGGATCCGGCCCGAACCGAAGATGGCGATGTCGGAGATCTGCGTGTTCTTGTCGATGTCGAAGCCGAAGTTGCCCTCGTGCGGGTGGTTGATGCCGCCCACCACGTTCTGCGGTTCGGTCAGCGTGTAAAGCTGCGAGTGCCACATGCCGGCGCCCCGGATGGTGACGTTGCTGATGCCGACCTGGTTGTGCGTACCCCGGTTCAGCGGGTCGTCGGTCAGGATCTTCTGCTCCTGCCGCCACTGCCCGGCGGGGATCCAGACGCAGCTGATGACGCCGTTCTGGTCGTCGGTAACGGCCCGCTGGATGGCGGCGGTGTCGTCGAGCCCGTCGTTCGGGACCGCGCCGTACTGCGTGATCGACGTGCAGCCGGCCGGTTGGCTCGCCGCCGGCGCCACCTGCTCCAGATCGATCATGTCGATGACGTAGAAGGAAGCGGTGTCACCTGAGTCGCGCTGCAACTTGAACCGGGTGCCGGCCGGGTACGACTGCGCCAGCAGCGCGTTCGACTCGTCGAAGAGTCGTCGGGCGTCGGCCTGCGGGGTGTTGGTCAGCGCCTCCGGCCCGTCGGTGTTGCCGTAGAGCCAGCTGTGCTTCGACGACAACGTCAGCTTGCGGGAGAAGACGTCGTTGACGTAGAGGCTGATGGTCGCCTCGATGCCGCCGCCACCGGGCGCGTCCGGGATGGAGTTGCGCACCACGATGGCGTTGGCCTGGTTGGTCGAGGTGAACTCGACGAACTGGCCGGTGCTGCTGAGCCGTACCGACTTGCGACCCGAGGACTCGCTGGCGAAGTTCGTGTGCCCGAAGGTGCGCAGCGGGTCGGCCTCCAGCAGCGTGCCCTGGTAACGGCCGGCCTCCGCCTCGTAGGAGACGTACGGGACGGCAGCGCCACGGCCGACCACTATCGACTGGCTGAACGTGTTGTTGGTTTCGTTGGTCTCGGTGACCACGTTCGTGGCGTCGGCGGTGGCGGTGATGGTGGCGCCGCCGCTGGTGGCGGTCCAGCTACCGGTGACGGCCACGGTGACCGTCGCGCCGGCGGCGATCGAGGCGGTGTTGGTGTTGAGCGTGGTGCCGCCCACCACGAGGCGGGTGACAGTCGTCGCGCCGGTCGCGGTGGTGCCCCGGTTGCGGACCGCCACGGTGAAGGAGACGGACGCCCCGACGGCCGGGTTCGGCGGGTTCGAGGCGATGCTGAGCACCTGGAGGTCCGGGCCCGGGGCCTGCGCCACCACCAGCGGAGACGCCGCGGTGAGGCTGTTGTTGCCGTCGTTCTGCTCGACGATCGTGTTCGCCGGGTCGACCACCGCCGAGACGGCGTAGCTGCCCATCGGCCGGGTCCCGGCGTTGAACGAGACGGTGGTCGAGGCGCCCGCGGCGAGCGTGCCGACCGTGGCGCTGCCGACGACCGCGCCGGCCAGGCTGAAGTTCACGGTGGTTGCACCGGCGGCGGCGGAGCCGATGTTCTGCACCACGGCCGAGAGCGTGACCGGGGAGACCTCGCTGGGCGACGTGGGTGACCAGGTCACCGAGCTGACGACCAGGTCCGGGTTGGGCGCGGGGGTACCGCACACCTCAAGCTCGGCGACCTGCCCGGACGGGGCACCGGTGTTGCCGGTGAACCGCAACTGCACGTCCGCGGTGGTCGCGGTGACCGGGATGGTCACCACGTTGGTGCCCTGAACGAACTGGTAGGCCGCCGCCGACACCAGACTGGTGTACGAGGACGACGCCTGGTCGCGGCCGAGGACCTGGATGGTCTGGGTACGGGTGCCCCAGGCCGGGTCGGGGTTGAGCTTCACGGTGACAGCGGAGACGGAGTGGTTCGCGCCCAGCGCCACGGTCAGGTTCTGCGGGTAGCTCGCCGCACCCTCCCAGTAGGTGGTGAGCTGGCCGTCGTTCGCCTTGTCCGGGGTGAAGCTGAAGGTGGAACCGCTCGCCGTCACGCTCTTGCCCTGCGCCACGTTGGTGCAGGCCGGCGGGTTGCTGCCGGTCCGGGTGACGGTGTTGCTGTTGCCGGACAGGTTGCCGGCGCCGTCGCGGGCCCGGACGTAGTACGACACGGTCGCCGTCGCCGGTTGGGTGTCCTGATAGGTGAGGACGGTGCCCAGAGTGGCGATCAGGCTGCCGCCCCGGTAGACGTTGTAGCCGGCGAGCCCGCTGCCACCGGAGTCGGTGGATGCCCCCCAGGTGAGCGTGATCGTGCTGCCCGACGTGCTCTGCGACAGCGTCCCCGGCACGCTCGGCGCGGTGGTGTCACCGGTGGTGCCGCCGCTGCCGTACACCTCCAGTTCGGAGAGCTGCCCGGCCGGCCAGCCGCTGTTGGCGGTGATGGTGATCCGGACGTAGCGGGTGGCGGTCGCGGTGAAGTTGATCGTGACGGTGTTGCCGCTCGCCGGGTTGAAGGTGTACGTCTGCGACCCGACCAGATCGGTGAAGGACGACCCGTTCGTGCTGCCCCGCACGCTCAACGTCTGCGTCCGGGTCCCCCAACCGGAGGTCGGCAGCTTCAGCACGACCTGGTTGACGCTCTGCGACGAGCCGAGATCGACCTGCACCCACTGCGGGAACGCGTTGTTGACGCTCTCCCAGTAGCTGCCCGCGTTGCCGTCGACGACCTTCGACGAGTCGTAGACGTCGGCGTGACCGCTCTCCTGGGTGGGACGGCCCTGGGCGAGGTTCGTGGCCGCCGGGGCGAAGCCGCTGCTCGACGCGGCCGTCGTCTCGACGGGGCGGCTGGCGCTGGCCGGGTTGGCCACTGCCGTCGAGCCCGCCGTGGCGATCATGGCGGCCGCGGCTGTCGCCGCCACCATCCTGAACAGATTCGTTCGTCTCATCACTGTCCTGTCGTTGGGGGGACGGCACCACAGGTGGCGTGACCACGCGGTGAGGGCGTGCGGGGGTGCGGAGTGACGGAGGGCGGGGTGGAGGTGCGCGGAGGCGCCGTGGTGGAGGTGCGCCGAGGCGCCGTGGTGCGGGGGCACCACGGAAGCAACTAGCCGAGTTTTCCGAGCGTGTGCAAGAAAGCAGGCACGTCTTTGTCCAAATCTTGCATCACTTTGGCCAAAGGTTACTGACGTGCTACGGGAGCGTCAACACTTCGACCGCCGTGACTATTGACGACCTTGATTAGCGCGCTGAGCGGGCGCGGCGAGCCGCCCGACGGGAGGCGTCCACCGTCGAGCGGCCGGGCCGGGCCCAGGCGCGTGGGCCGCAGCGTGACGGCTACGCCCGTCATCACGTGGGCGCACCCAGACCATTCGCGCCGGTGGGCGATCAGTCGTTCTGCGTGCCCAGGACGAAGGTCTCCAACAGCTCCCCGCCGTACCACTCGGTGCGCTGACCCACATGGGTCATGCCCAGTCGCCGGCACACGGCCATCGACGGTTCGTTACCCGGCGACACGAGCGCGTAGATCTGCCGGGTGCCAGCGGCGAACTCCCGCGCGACGAGCGCACGAGCGGCCTCGGTGGCGTAGCCGTGACCCCAGGAGTCCGGGTGCAGGTGCCAGCCCGTCTCGATGTCATCGGTGAGCTGCGTCTCCGGCGTCCCCGGCAGCGGCTTGAGCAACACCGTGCCCGCCACCAGGCCGGTCTCGCGCACCTCGATCGCCCAGGTGCCGTACCGGCCACCGTCGCCGGCGTGCCGGTCTCGCCAGAATTGCAGCCGCTCGGCCGCCTGGGCCGGGTCGGTCATCGGCAGGCCGGGCGACACGGCCAACCAACGGGTGATCTCCGGACGGGAGTAGATGTCGTAGATCCGGGCCAGGTCGGCCGGATCGTCGGTCCAGTCGCGCAGGATCAGGCGTTCGGTGGTGAGAACAGTCATGACCGGCGATCTTAAGGAGTGACGGCCCCGACGACAGGGAAGGAGGACCCGATGGGCAACGGATGGCAGCGCGCGAAACGGATCACCAGCGCCGCGTTCCGTCCGGTGCGCGGACGGGACCTGTCGCTGCACGCTGCGGCGATCACCTTCTACGGGGCGATCGCCGTGGTCCCGGTCGCCCTGCTGGCGATCTGGCTCACCACGCTGGTGGCCGGGGCCGACCGGGTACGCCGGCTCACCTCGTACGCCGTGGAGGCGCTGCCCACCGCGATCGGCGCGCCCCGGGCGGTGGAGGCGCTGGTCGAGGCCGGGGTGCAGTTGACCCCGCTGCTGGCGCTGGCCTCCCTGCTGCCCGCCTCGCTGTACGGCGAGGGCCTGCGCCGGGCGTTCGTCTCGGTGGCCGCGCCCCGCACCGACGAACACCTGGTCGGCTGGCGGGGACGACTCCTGCTGCTGCCACTGCTCGCGCCGGCCCCAGCGCTGCTGCTGTCCATCCTGCTGGCGCTCCCGCTCACCACCCGCCTCGTACGCCAGGGGGGTTGGCTCGGTGTCCTCGGCGTGGTGTTGTCGTTCCTGGCGGTCTGGCTGGTGCTGACGCCGGTGCTGATGTGGGTGTTCCGGGTGGTCGGGCCGGCCTCACCGGACTGGCTCTCCACCCTCGGGGTCGGGTCGTTCACCGCGGCGAACCTCTCCGGCTTCCTGCACGGCTTCGTGCTCTTCGCCTCGCTCCCGCTGGACCTGGGCGTGCCCTTCGGGGGGTTCGACGAGATCGGCGCCGGCGTGGCCGTACTCCTCTGGCTGTACCTGTTCCACGTGATCGTCCTGGCCGGCTACTCCGCCACCCTGGCCCTCTCCCACTGGCGCACCACCCGGACCCCCGAGCCCACCGCCTCGTGATCAAGAAGTTTGCGTCACCAATTGGCCCTCCGGTGACGCAAACTTCTTG